>NZ_VIUJ01000027.1:0-90796 GCF_007993905.1 Pseudomonas sp. SJZ077 | reverse complement strand
GTCAGGGAGTTCTTAATCTCTGTTTTGTTAGTTCCTACCGTGGTGTCCGTATTATGGATGACGACGTTTGGTGGCACTGCCATCGACCAAGCTACTGTGCAAAACTTGGTTGGCGTTAAGGATGCTGTCCTAGAGTTGAAACTGTTCGCCATGCTGGGAGAACTGCCACTAAAAGAAATATCTTCATTCTTGGGGATTGTTCTGGTGATCGTCTTTTTCATCACTTCCTCAGACTCCGGTTCCTTAGTCATCGATACGATTACAGCAGGGGGTAAGGTCGATGCGCCTGTTCCACAGCGTGTATTTTGGGCCGTCATAGAAGGAGTGATTGCCATTGCACTGTTGTTGGGCGGAGGTCTCGTAGCACTACAAGCTATGGCGGTATCTACGGGTCTGCCTTTCGCTCTTGTGCTGGCTCTGGGCTGCGTATCTCTTGTGAAGGGACTGATGTCTGAGCCCCGCTAGTTAACTATTGAGGGCGCCAAGCATCCCGTAACCTTTATATAACCCGCCCAGTACGCGCTGGCGGGTTAAACCTCGAAAAAGGAGGTCAGAATGTTTCAAGAAACATTAAATTTTTTTATGACTTACGATTTTCTGGGAATCTCGTTAGCCAATTGGGTTTTCGCTATTTTGTTAGCGACCCTTAGTTTCGTCTTGGCAAGAACTGTGATTGGTTTTTTCCTTAGGAAGCTTCGAAAAATATCAGCCCTACCAAATGCCCCCGTTAGCAATATCGCAGTCGTAGTGCTTTCAGGCACAAGTAACACACTCTTACTGCTGGCATCGATACTCGTTGGTGTAGGCGTACTTGACCTACCCGAGCGCTGGTTAGGACGAGTCAGCAGCCTATGGTTCGTAGTCGCTGCTTTGCAGATCGGCTTGTGGGCGAACCGCGCCTGTGCTTTGGCGCTCGCTCAATATTTTAGACGGCACAGCGCCTCTGAAACGTTCCAGGGCAGCGCCTTGGCGACTCTAAGTCTGTGGGGGGCGAAGGTATTCCTGTGGGTCGTAGTAGTTCTGTCGATGCTTTCGAATGTCGGCGTAAATATCACAGCGTTTGTTGCTAGTCTGGGCGTAGGCGGCATCGCTATAGCCTTGGCTATGCAGAATATTCTAGGGGATGTCTTCGCTTCGTTGTCCATTGCGGTAGATAAACCATTTGAGGTAGGCGATTTCATCGTTGTGGGCTCATTATCTGGCACTGTCGAGCATGTTGGATTGAAGACAACGCGGATTCGTAGCCTGGGCGGTGAACAAATCGTTATGGCAAACGCGGAAATGATCGGGAGTACAATACAGAATTACAAACGGCTTCTGGAGCGTAGAATAGTCTTTGAAATAGGGCTTACTTATACTTGCTCTGCGCTTCAGGCCAGGGAAGTAACACAACGAATCGAGCATATTATCAGTCAGCAAGAAAGAGCCAGATTTGACCGATGCCATTTTCGGAGTTTTGGGGAGAGCGCCTTAGAATTTGAGGTCGTATACATTGTGCTAGACCCAAGTTACAACATCTATATGGATATTCAGCAAGACATAAATTTAGCAATAATGGACGCATTTAACGAGATAGGTGTCAGCTTTGCGTTCCCATCACGAACCGTTTACGTTGCATCGACTCCAGGGGCGGAGGTGCCTGTGGGTCGTAGCAAAGATGTGGCTGTGAGGACTTCAGAGCACTCGATATAAACGCATGCTCAGACGTATAGAATCATGCATATCGCCTGACAGACTTTCGAGGCGTTTGAGAAGCCTCCCGCCATAGCATTTCGGGCGCCCCCGCTTGGTGCTGGGCCGTCAGTCCCATAGAGCACCAATAGGTGACGCTGATGAATAATGGGTAGCTATCTGCGCTTGTAGCAGCTCAGCGGTCGCGAGGGCATCAGTTAACGCATGATGCCCTTGATAGGCTGGAAGGTTATAACGCGAGCGGCTGTCGGCCAATCGTATGGATGTCTGCGGGCGGCGCATGAGCCTGGCAGCCCAACTTTGCTTTTGCCGATGCATCCTGGCTTCCAATTGCATCGTGTCTACGACCGGAAACCTCAGACCTTCTCCGAGGTGCCTGCGCAGTGCTGCATCAAGGAACTCTCGCTCGATATTGCGGTAATGGACGACAATCACTTTGCCGGCCATGGCCTGCAGAAGTGGTTCCAGCACTTCCGGGAGCGAGGGAGCATTCAAAATCTCAGCGTGGGTAATGTGGTGGAAGGTGACTGACTTTTCACTCAGTTCTGATGATGGGTTTAGCACCCAATACTCCGCCTTGCTGCAAAAGATGCGCTTTAAAGTGAACGGCACCAAACCAATGCTGACAATACTGTGAGCCTGGGCATTGAGCCCAGTTGTCTCTACGTCCATCGCAAGAAATTGCACGCTTTCAATCAGAGTGTGTGGTGAGACGACGCCCGCCTGATAAAACGTTCTCAAGCAAGAATTGGCCGACTTCTGCGCCAATTCCCGGAATACGAATGGCCAGTTCGCCGGGTCAGCCGGCTCCACCTTAACCCCATTCATTTTGAGGTGCGGCCCTTTGACGGGTAGCGGAAGCGCAAAAAATTCTGGCCGTTACTCAAGACCTGGAAGGCCTCTTTGAGATTGTGACGCTCGCTATTAGAGAAGTGTTCAGGCTCGATATAGTTATTGGGCGTTTCTCCCTGCTCCAGCGCCTCTACCTGATGCCGAATTCGCACCATGGAGAGGAACTCCAGCGCATAGCGCAGATGCTTCAGTGCTTCGGGCGGCATGATATTAGCGCTAGTGATTGCATCGATACGGTCAAACGAGTTCTGCGCAGTACTGCCGCAAGCAAGAGCATGGATGCGAATAAGGTCGGTGAGCGGTGCGGTACCGCGACCTTTCAGATTGATGATTCTTTTCTGTTGTCCATCTGTCTCGACGACAAAGGTACGAAAAAATCCCAGGGGCGGTGTCCGGTTCAGTGCAATCCTGGCCATGGCACTGAGAAATCCGAGGTGAGAACTGGATTTGCGAGCGCACAGAACTTTGAGTTCTTCCACTAGCGAGAGCTGGCCGAATACGCCATCCAGATCGAAAAAAATGCAGCTATTAAGCAAGGTTGTCGGGTTTGGTTTTTCGATCCACTGATCAAAATAGCTGCGCCAAATCCTCAAAGGCTGGCGCCATTGATCGTTGGTCGCCATGACTCCGCCCTTACAGTAGCTGTATCCACACGCGGCTAGGCCATCGCTTACAAACGATGCAAGGCTACGGAAATATGCATCATGCGAGGCGGGATCGAATCGATCATCCAGCACCAAGGCGTTATCTTGATCGCTTACTAGCAGTTGCTCATCGCGCGCCATGGAGCCTAGAACCATGAAGCAGTAAGGTACTGGAGGTGGACCCAGTTTTTCTTCTGCAAGTTCCAGCAGACGCTGCGTGAAAGCTCTGCCGATACCTGAAATAGCGCTACCGATCATGTGCGCAGTCGCGCCATCCTTCACCATCCGGATGTATGTTCCACGCAGGTCTCGTAAAAGCGACTTTAGACCGTCCACCGACGTCTGGTTAGATATTCTGTTGACCAAGTACAAGCTACTGTGGGACTCGTACCGAATAATATCTGAGAGGTTGATCACGCCAATCGGGAGCCCGTTGTTGAGAACCGGCAAGTGATGGATATTGCGGCGTAGCATGACAAGCATGGCTTCAAAGCCTGAATCGTCAGCATTTATGGCCACTGGATCGGTCGTCATGATAGCGCTGATGAGCGTTTCGCCGGCGTTCCTCCCGACTGCTACAACGCGGGTGCGAAGATCCCTGTCGGTCACGATCCCCCGGATCTCTCCTGCCTGCAGTGCCGCTGACGACATAACCACGACACAGGCAACGCGTTGTTCGGTCATCAGCTTTGCAGCCTCGCCAACCGTGGTATCCGACGTCACCCAGACCAGGGAGCGTGACAGCAAGGCCCGGCATTTGAGCTGGATCAGTTCGCTCGCCCGGCCCTGCGCCTCGACTGCAGACTTAAGCCTGGAGTGCCCTTCAGCTTCAACGAAATCCGCAAAGGCGTCATGCTGTGCGCACAGATCGGCGAATACGTCGGCGGGGATGTAGTAAATCAGACTGTCTTCAAGCGCTCTCGCAGGAAAACGAACTTTGTTGCTGCGCAAGAGCCCTGCCTGGCCAAAGATATCGCCTTCGACAAGCCGGTTGTAAAGCTCACCATTGCGTCGATATATCTCCACTGCGCCGCTGCGCACATAGTGCAAATCCTGGATAACGGCACCCGCTTCCAAGATGTCGCTACCGGCCTTGAAGTAACGCACATCAACTCGCCGAGCCATAGCATCTACCGACTCCCTGGGCAGTTGATCAAACGGGGAAAAACGATAGAGATGGTCGCTGATCTCCTGCATCTCGGCTTGCATGGAACCTCGGTATGCTGGAAGGAAAAAATCGCCAAAAGGCGTACGTTGAAATTTGCTGCTCGCCCGAAAAGCCTATCAGATACTTTCTATCAGATTATAAGATTAAGGCAATTCAAGCCGAGTGGGCGGCAGCGGCCTTCGCAAAATACGGCATCCATCCGCTCTTAACAGTAGGCTGTCGATTTGAGTGAAAGTTCTGTAACCATCGTGGTTAGCAGTCGAAGACTCGGGGCATCGCGAATGGCTCCCCTCCTCTGCCGCCACACACAAACGGCATGGACCGTATTTTTGTTTGCGATACCGATGCGCCGATAGTTGCGAAGCTGCCGTCAGGGTAGCGCGACCAACCAGTAACATTATGTTGCACTCTTAGGCATTATTGCTTTCAACCCTTGTCGTGTAGCTCCACTGCCTGAAACCTTAAAAAGGCCAGAAGATGTAGTTGTTAGCTAGCGCGCAAACTACCATCGACATTACGAATAAACTTCTGCGCCGCCCGGTGCTCAATTGATGTAGTCACTGAAGGATTGCACATGATCGCTCGCTGGCGCTGGGTAATAAGCCAACTGACAAAGAGGCTGTGGTTCAGAGCCTCCTTGTTTTCAGTTCTCGGAGTAGCGACCGCACTGCTCGCTGTGGTGCTCAAAGACTTCATCCCTGAATCACTGTCGGCTCGCATCGGCGCGGATGCCGTGGACAATATTTTGGGCATCATTGCCTCCAGCATGCTGGCCGTCACAACCTTCTCGTTGAGTACGATGGTTACCGCTTACGGGGCCGCGAGCAGCGGGGTGACACCGCGTGCTACTACCCTGGTGATGGAAGACACCACGACCCAAAATGCCCTTGCTACCTTTATAGGCTCATTTCTCTTTAGCCTGGTAGGGATCATCGCATTGAGCACGGGCGCCTATGGCACGCAAGGTCGAGTATTGCTGTTCGCAGTGACGATAATTGTGGTCATCCTGATCGTTTACACCCTCCTGCGCTGGATCGATCACTTGTCAAAACTCGGAAGGGTGGGAGAAACCATCGACCGCGTCGAGAAGGCTGCGATAAAGGCAATCACTCAACGAATTCAGTGGCCCTACTTAGGCGGCTCAGCTTACACGACCGATCTGTCGCTACCTCCTAGCGCAATCACAGTCAAAAGTGAGCTAACAGGCTATGTGCAACATATCGATGTGTTCGCGCTCGGAGCTATCGCGCAGGACGTTGAAATCCAGGTTTATCTAGAGGTGCTTCCGGGGACATTTGTGCACGAGGGAATGCCACTCCTACACATCGTGAGCATGGGCAACACGATGGCTTGTGATACCGATACTGCAAGAGAGAAGGTTCTAGCGACTCTGACCATCGGCGTCCGACGAACCTTTGAAAATGATCCCCGCTTCGGACTTTGCGTGCTTTCGGAAATCGCTTCTCGCGCTCTGTCGCCTGCGGTGAACGACCCTGGGACAGCCATCGATGTCATTGGCCGGGGAGTGAGAACTTTAACTTGCTGGAGCAAGCCTCACGGACCTGGCTCGCATACAAACCAAGGATGTAAACAGATCTTTCTCCGAGGATTGACGGTTGATGATCTGTTCGATGATTTTTTTGCCCCCATCAGCAGGGATGGTGCAGCTTTGCTAGAAGTTAACCTTCGCGTGTTAAAAGCCCTAATCAGTCTCGCTGAAATAAACCCTGCGATCTTTAAGGATGCATGCGACAGGCACGTGGCTCTTCTGATCACTCGTGCAGATATTACGTTAACTCTGCAGCATGAGAAGGATCAGCTGAACTCACTGGCTAGAACCATGACACCGTAAGGCCTATCGAGTTGGATTCTTTGGCGTGGTGGCAGTTTCTGCGTTCTCGAGAAAGCCTCGCGCCAATTGCTGATACAACTCAGGGCCCATTCTTGAGCTGACCGCCTTGGCAATCAAGGCTACCGCCATTAGGCTGATCACCATACTGTGGCTATCAATCATCTCCATCACGATGATTGCGGAGGTGATTGGTGACTGAGTAACGGCAGCCAGAAAACCGACCATACAGAGTGCAATAGTGGGCTGCGCGGCCAGATGAAAAAGCTCTGCGGTATTGGCGCCGACTGCTGCCCCTACAGCGAGCGAAGGGGCAAAAATACCTCCTGGGATACCAGAAAAGTAGGTCACTACGGTCGCTAAGAAGCGCGTAATGGGGGCATGCCATGGCAGGACAACATCGGATGCGATGACCTGAGAGGTAATACCGTATCCGCTACCGAAGGACATTCCGCCACTTAGCCAGCCCAATATTGCGACGATCAATCCGCAGATACCGGCAAACCACACAGGGTGCAGGCGTCGCCACTGCCAGATGAAGAACCGTGGGTGACGCTGTGGCCATAGCAACATTCGGCTGAACAAACCACCCAATAGCCCGCATCCCGTTCCGATTACCAAAGCTGGGATGACTATGTCGAGGTTGATGTCCTGAATGCCGAAATGACCGAAATAGTTGTAGTTTCCCTGCAAGGCAATGGCGACCATCCCAGACAGGATGATGGTGCTGAGAAGAACGCCACTCGTACGGGTTTCCAGCTTGCGTCCCAGTTCTTCTACGGCGAATGCGATCCCTGCCAGGGGCGTATTAAATGCTGCCGCAATACCCGCTGCACCTCCCGCCAGAATGAGATCCTCGCTGCGTACGATTCGCGCATTGGGCAGGAAGCGGTGAAAGAAATGCATGATGGATGCCGCAACCTGAACTGAGGGGCCCTCGCGCCCCGCTGAAAAGCCGCCCGTCAGCGCCAGAGTTCCAAGGCTTATCTTGGCGAAAGCAATACGCAGTGAAACCAGTTTATTAATCGGCTTACCTTGACGCGCAAGACGTGTCGCTGCGATTACCTGCGGAATCCCACTGCCTTGCGCTCCCACGAAAAAGCGTGTTGTCAGCCCGACTACGAGCATGCCGATCAGTGGGGTGTAAATAAGAGGCAGCCATGCGCGCTCAGCAGTCTGTTGCGCGAACTGCGCCAGGGCTATGTCCGCCAGCCTTGCAAAAGCCACTACCAGTAGGCCGGCAATGGTCGCTGCAACCCATAGCGTTACGCGAGTGCGCCAGCGCATGGAGGCGAAGCCTCGACGTAACAGCTTTATCGGTTTGATCATCCGAGGGCTCCTGAGCAAGTAACTACGTAGAGCGTAAGACTAAACAAATAAACCGTACGCTCCAAACAGCTTAGGGAGCACCACATGACAGGTTCTTTTTTCGCTTATGGGTTTTCACTTAGGCGAGCTTTTCGCTGGCATCTTCGTCGGTGCGCGCTTGGGTCAAGCGATGGCATCAGGAAGGAGTGTTGCCCGGACGCTTACGATAAGCAGTCGACCAGGAAATAAAAACTGCACTTGTCGGGTGAGAGAGGCTTACGGGAATCGTGGTCGCACTAGCACTGATTCTGAAACCGCCTGCGCGACGATCATTAACCGTTTTGGCATGCACGGGAAACCTGGCGCCATCAAAAAGCTCTTGAGCCACTAAGAAACTCAACAATGACCCACGCATGGCATGCATTGATAATTCACCATCCTGATAGGCTGTTTGCAATGTGTTTCTGTTCGGTACGGCCGCCTTGAAACAGCTTAAGGTTGAGACGTTGGCACTCACTTTCAGCCTCTAGTCGGGTCTGATAGGGGTTGAGCGAACCTTGCTGGCATGGAACCCCGTTGAGATCTCCCTTGGCTACAGCGTCAATGCTGGCCCTAGCGTAATGTCATCACGGCAATCTTGGGCGTTTTGCTCATGGCCTAATTGTGAGCAAGACAGTCCCTCATTCGGCTTCCCTACATCGGCATACGAGGGTCAAACGACAGCGCTTTGGGCTGTAAACCGGTGTTGTCGAGCATTTTCGACGAGCAGAAGAGTAAAGGTTCTCGATTCACACATATTTCAAAATATTTCTGAAAATGCCGAAACTGTCATCGGATAGAAATATTTAAAGAATTAAATCGTCACTTCTCCGATAGGTGGATACCTCCACTTAACTCCTTTCATTGAGGTGTTGTCGTGATGTTGCTGACTAAAAAAAGCCTGTCTGTCCTGCTGGCTTCCCTCTGCATGAGTGGCCTTGCCCATGCGACCGATGTTACCGGTGCGGGCTCCAGCTTTGTCTATCCGGTTTTGTCCAAGTGGTCTCAGGACTACAGCAAAAGCTCCAGCAACCGTATCAATTACCAGTCGATTGGATCGGGTGGCGGTATCGCTCAGATCAAAGCGGCAACAGTGGATTTTGGCGCGTCTGACGCACCGTTGTCTGCCGATGATCTCAAGGCCGGTGGCCTGGGCCAATTTCCCAGTGTGATTGGCGGCATCGTGCCGGTGATGAACATTGAGGGTGTAGCGCCGGGCCAGTTGAAGCTCGATGGTGAGACCCTGGCGAAAATCTTCTTGGGTGAGATTACAGTCTGGAACGATCCGGCCATCGTCGCCCTGAACCAAGGCATGAAACTGCCAGACAGTAAAATCACCGTCGTCCACCGTTCTGACGGCTCTGGCACCTCATACAATTTCACCAACTACCTCTCCAAAGTGAGTGATGGCTGGAAATCGAAAATCGGTTTCGGCACGACTGTGCCTTGGCCGGTTGGTGTGGGTGGTAAAGGCAACGAAGGTGTCTCGGCCTACGTAAAGCAGATCAAAAACTCAATCGGTTATGTTGAGTACGCCTATGCCCTGCAAAACAAGATGACTCACGCACAGCTCAAGAACGCCGCCGGGAAATTCATTCAGCCCAATGCCAAAGCGTTCCAAGCGGCTGCCGACACTGCGGACTGGGCTAACGCCAAAGACTTCAACCTGATCATGACCAACGCGCCCGGGGATAGCGCTTGGCCGATCACGGCGACCACCTGGATCATCATGTACAAACAGCCGAAGAATGCCGAGCAAAGCCAAGCGGCCTTCAACTTCTTCCAATGGTCGCTGGAGAAAGGCCAGCAACAGGCCTCGGCGCTGGACTATGTAGCCCTGCCCGACTCTCTGGTGAAACGTATCGAAGGTTACTGGAAGTCTGAATTCGCCCATTGATTCAGCAACACTTAAACCCCTTCCTCAAGCAAGTTTTGCCTGGCGAAGGGGTTTGTTTGTGAGTAGACGTATGATGAACGACACAGTCCAACCTTTGACCATGACCCTCCACGTTGGCGACGTTACGAGTGATAAGCGTGCGGCTCGCGATCAGCGTCATGATCTCTGGTTCAAGCATTCAATGCTTGGCGCCGCAATGCTGGTGCTGTTGCTACTGGTGAGCATCGCCGCCTCGACGCTTTGGGGCGGTAGTCTTGCATTCAAGACTTTCGGTCTCGACTTTCTGACAAGCACTGAGTGGGATGCCGTCAACAATCACTTCGGTGCTTTGGTACCGATTTACGGCACCTTGGTGACCTCTTTACTGGCACTGCTGATTGCGGTTCCTGTCAGCTTTGGCATCGCGATTTTTCTCACTGAAGTAGCTCCGCCCTGGTTGCGGATGCCCGTCGCCTCGGCGGTTGAATTGCTCGCGGGAATTCCATCGATTATCTATGGCATGTGGGGGCTCTTTGTATTCGGCCCGTTCATGGCAGAGCATCTATCGCCTTGGATCAATGACTATCTGGGTGAGCTTCCTTTGGTGGGTTCGCTATTTCAGGGCCCACCCTTAGGGATTGGCATGCTGACAGCGGGTATTGTGCTGGCAATCATGATCATGCCCTTCATCACCTCTGTCATGCATGAGGTGTTTCGTAGTGTTCCAACAACCCTCAAGGAGTCTGCTTACGCGCTAGGTAGCACTACTTGGGAAGTGGTCTGGGACATTGTTCTGCCTTACACGCGGTCAGCGGTTGTCGGAGGAATTTTTCTCGGGCTCGGACGCGCATTGGGCGAAACCATGGCGGTGACTTTCGTGCTGGGTAATGCTCAACAATTCTCCGCCTCATTGTTGATGCCAAGCAGCTCCATTGCGTCAGTCATCGCCAACGAGTTCAGCGAAGCCTATACAGACCTGCATCGTTCGGCGCTGATTGCACTGGGCTTCCTGCTGTTTGTCGTCACCTTTATCGTACTGGCGCTAGCACGACTCATGCTCATGCGGCTTTCACGCAGGGAGGGTCTATGACCGGCAACGAACGTCTCTACCAAATTCGGGCTTTCAAGAATCGACTTGCATTGGTGCTCAGTTGCGGTGCCACTGCGTTCGGTCTCATCTGGCTGGTCTGGATTCTACTAACCACAGTGATCAACGGATTTCAGGCACTCAATCTTCGCCTCTTTACGCAGATGACGCCGCCGCCCGGTACGGAAGGTGGGCTGGCAAATGCGTTCTATGGCAGCGCCCTGATGTCCGGTATCGCCCTGCTTATCGGGACGCCCATTGGCTTGATGGCGGGAATCTGGCTAGCGGAATTCGCTCGACACTCGCGTCTAGGCACCACCGTCCGTTTTATAAACGACATTCTGCTGTCGGCACCATCCATTGTGCTGGGGCTGTTCATCTACACCGGCGTCATCTTGCCGTTGAACATACTGACTAATCACCAGATTGGCTTCTCCGCTATCGCCGGCGCTCTGGCACTGGCGCTATTGGTGATTCCAGTGGTGGTGAGAACCACTGACGAGATGCTTCAGTTACAACCCTCAACCATGCGGGAAGCCGCGCTGGCGTTAGGCGTCCCGCAATGGAAACTGACTCTGCAAATCGTATTGCGAGCGGCAAAAGCGGGCGTGGTGACCGGGGTGCTTCTCGCACTGGCGAGAATCACCGGTGAAACAGCGCCGCTGTTGTTTACAGCGTTCGGCAACCAGTTCTGGAGCAGCAATCTTCTGAAACCGATTGCCAGCGTGCCCGTAGTGGTTTTCCAGTACGCCATGAGCCCATTCGATGACTGGCACTCCCTAGCCTGGGCTGGTGCATTGGTGCTGACCTTGTTTGTACTGGTACTCAGTTTACTGTCCCGCTTGATCCTTTTACGCAATAGGTTGACCTGATGAATAGCCGTGACCTTGCCGACGAAAGAACTAAAATTCGCGTTCGTGGCCTGGAGTTTTTTTACAATAACCAGCGGTCTCTGAACTCCATCGATATGGATATTCCAGAGAAACGTATCACTGCAATCATTGGGCCGTCAGGTTGCGGGAAGTCGACGTTACTGCGGGTGTTCAACCGTATCTACGCCATGTACCCGAAGCAGGAAGCGCGGGGTGAGGTGCTGCTCAACGGAGAGAATATTCTCGCGCCTAGTTACTCGATGAACCGCCTGCGTAGCCATATCGGCATGGTCTTCCAGAAACCGGTACCGTTTCCGATGTCCATTTACGATAACGTCGCTTACGCCGTGCGTCACCATGAAAAACTTTCCCGTCGTGAAATGGATGAGCGCGTAGAGCAGGCGTTAAATGGAGCTGCGCTTTGGGACGAGGTAAAGGACAAGCTCAAACAAAGTGCACAGAGCCTTTCGGGTGGTCAACAGCAGCGCCTGTGCATAGCCCGCACCATCGCTTTGCGCCCCCAAGTATTGCTTCTAGATGAGCCAACTTCCGCTCTTGACCCGATATCCACCGGGCGCATAGAGCAGTTGGTTACTGAGTTGAAAGAGCAATACACCGTAATCATCGTGACCCACAACATGCAGCAAGCGGCACGGGTGTCGGACTACACCGCCTTTATGTTCATGGGCGAATTGATTGAGCATGATGTGACCGATAAGATTTTCACCATGCCAAAAATGAAGCAGACGGAAGACTACATTACAGGTCGCTTTGGATAACCAATTCCTTTCCTTCAGTACATAAGCTCTCAGCCCCTAGAGCTGCAAGGAGTTCGTCAGCTTGGTGAGAACATTAGTGGCCATCGCCATAAGCGCATCGCTTGGAGGGTGGCTACGCAGTATTTTGGGGGCGAAGCTCAAGGATTTGTTTCCGAGCGTGCCCGCAGGAACGCTCGTAGCGAATTTAGTTGGGGGGTACTTCATTGGCCTGACCATCGGCTTTTGGGCGGATTCGCCGCTGCTCTTTCCTCGCTGGCACCTTGCGATCATCACAAGCTTTTGCATAGGGCTCGCGGTCTTCTCACTAGCCTCGGCAGGATCGGCTACGTTAAGCCACAAAGAACGGTTTATTCCTGCAATTGGGGCTATCTCGCTTCACGTCGTAACCGTGCTTGCCATGACTGCGCTGGGAGCATTCACGTTCCAGCGGATAAGCGACATCTAGAACGATTAACCATAAGTTGATATGACATATGTGTAGTGATTTCAGCCCAGGCTAAATCCTTGCGCAGAACGACAGAAACAGAAAGCCCGGCGCGAAGCCGGGCTTTTTGTATTTCGGATGGGGCTGGTCCCTCAGCAAATTCGAGTGTAATTCAGGGAGACCTATTGTGCAGCTAACACTTTCCCGTAGGGTCGGTATTAGATATGAATTGCACGGAAGCGACTGCCCGGTGAGCATTCCCTATCTGTGACGGCTGACATGACGAGCTGGCGCTGCAAGCCATTTAGACATATTTTCTTAGCATCGAGGCTACCGAGATAACCGGATGGTTTCGCCACTCCGCCACGTCATATTGGTGGGAACCATGAGGGGGTTTTCAGTGAGGTCTATCACGACAAAAAATCACCCGCTCAGATTTAGGCCTTTACCTCTCCGGTATCGTCCTGCACATCAAACAATCCTGCAAAAAAAAGATGGAATGCATCCCAGGCACGCGTCCACCAACCACCAGATTCTCCCGCTTCTAATGCGATGAGAGACCGCGTTGCAAGTTTATTCTCGCCGTCATACAGCTCGAAGCTTCCGACTACGTCACCGACGGCAATAGGAGCCTCCAGAGCGTTATTGATGTGCAGGCGGCTTTCCACCTTGCGACTACTATTCTTGGGCAGCGTCAATGTCACATCATCGAGTAATCCAACAGAAATTACGTTTTTCTCACCTTTCCACAGTCGCGGCCTCGCTAATACCTGCCCGCCTTGCTGATAAGTCTTCGTCTCGAAAAAGCGGAAGCCGTACTTCAGTATTTTTTGAGTGTCTTCTGCGCGATTGTTCAGCGTGGTAGAGCCGAATACGGCACTGATAAGACGCCGCCCATCACGAAGAGCAGAAGTGACCATGCAGTATCCGGCCTCCTCCGTATGGCCAGTTTTGAGCCCGTCAACACTTGGGTCGCGCCAGAGAAGAAGGTTGCGATTAGGTTGGCGAATGTTGTTCCAGGTGAAATATTTGTGCGCGTACAACGAATAGTAAGCGGATTCATCATTAATGATCGCCCGCGCAAGCCGGGCCATATCATGAGCCGAGGAATAGTGCTCAGGTGCCGGCAGGCCTGTAGGGTTCATGAAGTGCGTGTCAGTCAGTCCAAGCTTATTCGCTGTAACATTCATCAACCCGGCAAATGCATCTTCGCTACCCGCTATATGTTCAGACAGCGCCACACTAGCGTCATTGCCGGAGTCGATCACCACACCGCGCAGTAGATCATGCACTGGAACAACGGCGCCAGGATCAAGAAACATCCTAGAACCACCGGTTTTCCAAGCATTTTCACTGACAGTAACCGGATCGTCGGCCTTGAGGCGTCCCGCCTGTATCTCATTGGTAGCGACATACACCGTCATCAACTTGGTCAAGCTAGCCGGCGGTAAATGCATATCAGCATTTTGACTACCAATAATCGTGCCTGTCGCTGCGTCCATAAGTACCCAGGATTTAGCGCTCAATTGCGGTGGTGCCGGGATCATCGCTTGGGCAGTCGGTGAGACAGGACTCGGGGTGGATATTGGAGCCGCCCAAACTGGTGTCAGAAAAGAACACGCAAGAATGAGTGTAAGCCGCAATTGATGGTGTTTCACAAGCGCCAACCTCGGATCAGCAGAAAGACGCGCCAGACTAGAGGAGGACTTGGGAAGGCTCAAATTAACCCAGATTAAAATAAATTTAATTAGACGTCGGCGATGATCATCTCGGGCAAGGGACAGATAATCGATACAGTGGCTCCTCCACCGCTCGGTGACTCTTGGATGCGTAGTACGAAACCATGCAACCGAACAATCGCCGATACCAGAGAAAGCCCCAATCCATGCCCTGGTTGCTGTCGAGTAGAATCTCCCCGATAAAGCCTGCGAATCACGCTTTCACGCTCTGCCTCCGGTATCCCAGGGCCGTTGTCCGAGACCTCAATATTGAGAGAGCTATGCTCAAGAGAGCCACTCAAGTGGATCACACCGCCCTCGGGGGTGAATTTGATAGCGTTATCCAAAAGGTTAACCAGCGCCTCAAACAGAAGAGAAACATCACCCGACAACGCCGGAAAATCGTCAGATAGATCAAGGAGCAGTGTTAGCCCCTGCTCCTGTGCCAAGGGCTCGAAAAACTCGTGTGCCTGTGTCAGCAGCAATGCGGGTTGGAACGATTCGAAGCCTGACCTTCTCCTTGTATCTTCAAGTTCAGAAATCCGCAGCAACCCCTGAAAACGCAACATGATGGATTCACTTTCCTCCAACGCCATATCCAAGGTCTCTGCATGGGAGCTATCGAGGGGCAACTGCTGTAGCTGGTAAAGATGAGCACGCAGGCGGGTCAAGGGAGTGCGCAGATCGTGCGCGATACCATCACACGCACCTTTAACCTCGTGCATAAGCTGTTCTATATGCTCAAGCATCACGTTGACGGCATTGGCCAACATGTCGAGCTCATCGCGGCGTGAAGAGAGCGGCAGGCGTTCACCGAGGTTGCCCGAGACGATGCTTTCAGTGCAGCGTTGAAGTCGCTGTACTCTGCGTAGTGGCCGTCGCCTCAATAGCCACCAACCTATCAGCCCAGGGATAAGGGTAAGAGAGAATCCCCAAAACAATGCCTGCTCAATGATGCCGCCGACTGCGGAGATAGACCCCCCATCTCGCGACAAGATCAAAATTCGACCGTCGCCACGATGCTGCATCAACGCATGGCTACTTCGGGTTTGTTCTCGTGGCAATGCGATGCTCAAGCCTCGCTCCAGATAATGTACCTGGCCATCATCTGGCAGACTTGCTCGCAATCGGAGCAGATCACCGGCGACATGGGTGCCGTCGGCTTCAAACAAGCCGTAGGCGTCAATCCCAGAAGTCGAATAGACCTCACTGGCAGCCAATTCGCCTTCCAGGCTTGCATCATCAATTTTTTGGTAATAGTGGGCACGCTGCATCAGCGTACGCTCGGCAACAACCCCAAGATAGGTAGATATTTTCCAATAAAGCACGCCTGTAAAAACGGCTCCCCAAGCGATAAAAAACAAGGCATAAAGCCTGATAAGGCGGCTATTGGAAGAACGCCAGCGCTCATTCCTGGGAGGCAAGAACATAGCCAGAACCGCGTATTGTTTGAATGCAGGGGGAGCCGCTACCTTCGATTTTTTTTCGCAGCCGACCAATATGGACATCAATAATGTTCGTACCAGGATCGAAGTGATACCCCCAAACAGCCTGAAAAAGCATGGTTCTAGTGACCAGCTGACCCGCATTGCGCATGAAATAAGTGAGCAGTTTGAACTCGGTTGGGAGAAGCGAAATCTGCACGTCCGCGCGACTGAGTGATTGTTCGATGAGATCTATATGGAGGTTGCCGCAACTCAATCGACGCTCACTTACACCCGCAGCCGGACGCCTCAGCAGCACTTCCACCCTGGCGATCATTTCGACCGTAGAGAAAGGTTTGGTCAGGTAGTCATCGCCACCCGAACGAAGCCCTTTGACCCGCTCATCGACATCGGACAATGCGCTGATCATCAAGACTGGCGTCTGAATACCGAGGTTTCGTAACGTGCTGATTATCGTCAAACCATCAAAATCAGGCAGCATCCGGTCAAGCGTTATCACATCATGGCCGCCAGAAATCGCCGCTGATAATCCATCACGACCGTTAGCCGCCCATAGAACATCGAACCCATGGGAGGTCAGCGTGTTAACAATAGCCTTGGCTGTAACCTCATCGTCCTCTATCACCAGCGCGCGATTCATTTTTACTCCACACAACGATTGCAAACCTAAAATTCAAGCAAGCTCCAAGCACCGTAAATTTTCAAGATTGGTACAGCCTAGGTAGGGAGCATCGGACGGTAAACTAAATTTTTCTTAACCCGCCTTAATTTCGACATTGCTTGAAAAGTGACTATTTTTTTGCGTCTCCACTGCTAAACCTCGTTTCTACGCTGGATTCAGGATATCCCGTCATGACGAAGACCTTATCGAGGCTCGCATTGGCTTGCTTGTTTTTATTTGCCGATGGCATCAAGGCTCAGGATGCCACTCCCACCAAAACACTTACCCTATTTACGACCGGAGGCTTCATCGCGGCGATTCAATCCATAGCTCCCATTTATGAAAAAGCGACGGGATTCAGTCTCATCATCAAAGAGTCCCCACCTACCGGCAATACCCCCATGGCAATCACAAATCGGTTGGTGCGCGGTGAAAATGCGGATGTTGTAATCATGGAGGACTGGGAGCTGCGAAAGCTGATAGATCAAGGTCATTTGCAAAAAGCGAGTCGAATCGATCTTGGCAAGTCGTTCATTGCCATGGCCGTCCGCAAAGGCGCTAAAAAGCCCGATATAAGCAACATGAAGAGCTTCAAGAAAACGTTACTCAACGCCAAGTCCCTGGCTCTATCGGATACGTCCAGCGGAACATATCTGTCACGTATTCTCTTCCCTCAAATGCACATTTCAGAAAGGTTGAAGATCAAGACCCGAACGGTTTCCGCCGAGCCAGTCGGAGAAGCTGTCGCCCGCGGTGAAGCGGAGGTAGGCTTCCAACAATTGAGCAAACTGATGCACATGGAAGGCATTGATGTAATAGGGCTTATTCCAGATCAGGTGCAGAAAATGACGATGTACTCAGCAGCCATCACCACTGGTGGCGTCCAGCAAAAGGAGGCAGCAGCGCTGTTGAAATACCTGAGCTCAAAGGCTGCTAGGACAGCCATCAAGCTAAGTGGATTAACACCTGTGCGATGATTCTCTCAGGATAGCGGCTTGCTGAGCAGTTATGTCTGGAGCACCCAGACGCTTACTATTGGGACACCGCCAGAATTGTTGCGATTTTCTGATTAGTCATTTTGGGGGAATACTTCGCTTGCTGGCTCAAGCTTGCACCATCGAGTTTTTGATGGCTTATCGGGGCCGAGTACTTAGACAAACATCCAGGGCCAGCCGATCTGAATGAACTTGAGCAGCACTCTTGTATTCGTGCCCGGCTTCCTAGCGGCATTCCTTCACCATGGGAGTTCGTTGATAAGGGTAAAAAGCTGAAGGTCGATGTATTCGGTCAATTAGCACTGGACACTCCTCTCCTGATGTTGGAGGCAGCTAGGCAAGGCCTGGGCCTGGGCCTTGCTCAACTCCCCGAGTGGTACCTTATGGATGATCTGGTTAGCGGCCGTTTAGTAAAAGTACTGCAGCAATGGTCAACCGCGGCACCGGGATTGTCGCTCTACTACTCGGGCCATCGTCACCTGCCAGCCGGCCTGCGAGCATTGATTGGCGTTATCCATGAGGTGGGTGACATCAACCAAGTAACTGAACGCGATACTCTCTAGCCTAAATCCCCTTGCGAAGCCCGAGGAACTGGACATCGCCTATGCGGCACATTATCTCTCGGAATCAACGACACTGCCCATCACTCAAATCACCCATAAATGGGCAGGACTGCGTAGCTTCGCTCCAGACAAACGGCAGGTCGTGGGTTTCAGTCCGCAGGACGAAAATTTTTTCTGGCTCGCCGGGCAAGGCGGCAGCAGCATCCTGACCTCCCCTGCATTATCAGTATGGGCGGCTGATTTGTTTTTGGAGGGTGCACCGCCGGACGAACTGTGCAAAGCAGGACTCCAGTTCGACGTCTTTTCACCTGCTCGGTTGTCGAGGGGGGTAAGCCGTAGGGGCGGCCCTGCCCCCCGAATGCAGACAAGCGGCACAAGATCGAAACCCATGGAATGACATAGATTAAATCTGCGGAGGATTTAACGGCAATACAAAACCTGGGACTACAGGATAACGCGCGCGTTCGGCCCTCTGCGGAACCACAAACACTGGCTTCACAGCAATGTGCGATACCCGCACAGCGCACACGTTCGTCCGCGCTCCTGAGCGAGGTTTCAATGCTGTCCATCTAGACTAGCAATTGCGCCTTGACCTGATGCGCAAATTCCGGACTCACCTCCTGATCCTCATAAAACAGCACATGTGCTCGACCAAACTCGCCATCACGAACGAATTTCTGCGTGCTCGGGACCGGAGCGGATAATGTGTTCACATTGCACGCGAACACGTTTAAACGCATCGGTACAGGGCACGAACTGACGAAATTCCTGCACGGTGTTTGAAAAATTCATGGGGTATTCCCTTAGGGTGATTAGCGGTCAAACGACATGCGCGATCCGTGCAGGCCCGGCTGGATTGCTGTTCCGTCCCCGACTCGAAGCCCATTGACGAACTGGCTCAAAAAACTCAGGGAAAAAGTGCAGCCTTCGAATGAACACCAGCCGCTCCTCCAGTTTGAGCGTAACAGCCAAATGAATCGTGCCCATTGTCAGTCCTTTTCTTTCAGCATATCTTGTACAAAACCTATACAAGGTCGCTAGAAATGTACAATAAAAAGGGTTGGCCACTGACGCTGTACTTCGACGGTCAATGTCCACTGTGTGCGCGTGAAATCAAGATCCTGAATCGACACGCCACAGAGAGTCGACTGCTTTTTATTGACATCAGCAGCGGTGCGTTCGACGCCAAGGCACTCGGGTTCACTTTCGAGCAAATGCAGTCCTCGCTGCACGCCCGTTTCGCCGATGGCCGCTGGGTAACCGGTCTGGACGCCACCTTGTGGAGCTGGCGAGCCGCAGGCCTGGGGTTTTGGGCTGCGCCATTGACATGGCGTGCCATCCGACCGCTGCTTGCTTTAGGTTATCGCTGCTTCTGCCGCTTACGCCCCCATTTGGCATGGCTTCCTCACCCTGATGGCCGCCGCCGCTGTGTGGATGACCGTTGCGGGGTGCCGGAGTCAAAACCCGCACCAGACGAGCGGCCCACGTTGAAAACAAAGCAGCCCTAGAACGCTTCGCTTTGACATTGGCCCGACGAAGAAACTGGGTCATAGCTGATCGGGTGCACAACGTGTTTTCTGGTGCGCAGCAGGCACTTTCCTACTGCCAAGGATTGCCGCCACATGAAGCGCAGCATGGCTGCGAGGAGTCTAAATGAACCCATCAATAGCCAAACATTACCGTGAAATTCTCGTCGCCGTAGGCGAGAACCCTGAGCGTGAAGGACTGCTGGACACGCCCAAGCGCGCAGCCAAAGCGATGCAATACCTTTGCAACGGTTACACGATGAGTCTGGAAGATGTGACCAACGGTGCCCTGTTCGAATCGCAAAACGATGAAATGGTCATCGTGCGCGATATCGAGCTGTATTCATTGTGTGAGCATCACCTGCTGCCCTTCATCGGCAAGGCTCATGTCGCGTACATCCCCACAGGAAGGGTACTGGGTCTATCAAAGGTCGCCCGAGTCGTCGATATGTTCGCCCGCCGCTTACAGATCCAGGAAAACCTCACAAAACAAATTGCTGATGCCATCTATCACATCACCGATGCGGCCGGCGTGGCCGTGGTCATTGAGGCAAAGCACATGTGCATGATGATGCGGGGCGTGGAAAAGCAAAACTCGGTGATGACGACCTCAGTGATGCTGGGGGCCTTTCGCGAGTCATCCGCTACGCGTCTCGAGTTCCTGCAACTGATTGGGCGACGCAGTTAAGGCCCAAAATCCGTACAAGGTGTGGGAGAGGCAAAATGAACAGTTCCTTTGAGATGAACTCACTCGGCTACGGCTACCGCGCCTTGGTGATAGGCGCCAGTGGAGCGCTCGGCACGGCGTTTTGTGAATTGCTCAACGAAGATCCACGATGCTCGTTTGTTCGTGAGCTGGGGCGCAATAGTGCTCCAGGATTGGATCTGGAAAAGCCCGACAGCATCGCCAGCGCATCCGCCGAATTAGCCGAAGAAGCCCCGTATCAGTTGATTTTGCATGCTGCCGGTCTGCTTCATCGCGAAGACATCAAGCCTGAAAAAAGTTACACCTCTATTGAAGCAGATGCGCTTCAAGCGATATTCCAAGTCAACACACTCGGGCCTGCACTGATTTTGCGTCACTTCTTGCCCTTGCTTGACGCTCGCGGCGCAATGGCCGTGCTCTCCGCCAAGGTCGGCAGTATTGGCGATAACCGTCTGGGCGGCTGGTATGCCTATCGCGCCTCCAAGGCAGCGTTGAACATGTTGATTAAAACGGCTGCGATTGAACTAGCCCGAACACGCCCTCAGACACGCTTGCTGAGTCTTCATCCAGGCACGGTCATTTCGGGCCTGTCCCAGCCCTTTAAAGGCGCTTCTGCCGCCAGGCCTGCAAGCCTCGCTGCCCGCGAATTGTTATCACTGATTGACCGCTTGGCGCCTGCCGACAGCGGCGATTTCTTTGCTTATAACGGAGAACGCCTACCGTGGTAGGCAGGGAGTGAACCTTGAATCTGCAAGCGTTGACCGAACGGGCCGCCAATGGCGAAGTACGAGAGTTGGAGCTGCTGTCTCTGGAAGGCGGTTTTTATCTGGCGCGAGTCGGGCTGGATCACGGCCAGTTCACGTTGCTGGACGATACAGCGAAGCCTATGCACCTTCGCTCCATCAATCACCTGCGTGAGTTGTTGCAGTTTGTCCCGCCATTCCCCTGCGTGCTTGTTCAGCAGTGCGTCCATGACGAGATGTGCGGCTCACGTGAAGGGCGCATTGAGCCGTTACGCATTCCTTTCTCGCTGACTGCGCCTTGGTGAGTCACCTTCCGTTGGACTCTGTCGAATGAATAAGACTCACCGACTATGCCTGGTTTTGGGCGACCAGTTGTCTTTTGACCTGGCCTCATTGAAGGGGCTGGACAGCGAGCGTGATACGGTTTTACTGGTCGAAGTGATGGAGGAAGCCAGTCATGTGCCCCATCACCCGCAAAAAATCGCACTGATCTTCAGTGCCATGCGCCACTTTGCTGAGGCATTGCAGCAGCGTGGCATTCGCGTGCAATACGTCACGCTCGATGATCCGCAAAATAGCGGCTCGGTGCCAGGCGAGTTACGGCGCTGGCAGTCGCTGCTGCAGCCGGATGAGTTGCACCTGACAGAATGCGGTGACTGGCGCCTGGAGCAGTCGCTCAAAGATTGCGGCTTGGCGATTCAGTGGCATACCGATACCCGTTTTTACTGCACCCGATTCGAATTTGCATCCTGGGCCGAAGGCAAAAAGCAGCTGCGCATGGAGTTCTTCTACCGCGAGATGCGACGCAAGAGTGGCTTGTTGCTCAACGGCGATGGCAGCCCGGTCGGCGGCGCCTGGAACTTTGATGCCGAAAATCGCAAGGCACTGCCTAAAGGCGTTAGAGCCCCCTCACCCCTCCGTTTTTCGGCCGATGCCATCACCCAGGACGTGCTGGCGCTGGTTGCAAAAAACTTTTCCAGCCACTACGGCGCCCTCGACACCTTTGACTACCCGGTGACTCACGCCGATGCCCAAGCGCTGTGGGACTACTTCCTTGACTGGGGTCTGGCAGCCTTCGGCGACTACCAGGATGCGATGGCCAGTGATGAACCCTTCCTGTTCCACGCGCGGATCAGCGCCGCGCTGAATATTGGCCTGTTGGATCTGCGTCAATTGTGCAGCGACGTCGAGGCTGCTTACTGGGCGCACAGCATTCCATTAAACGCTGCCGAAGGCTTTATCCGTCAACTCATTGGCTGGCGTGAATATGTACGCGGCGTCTACTGGCTGAAAATGCCCGACTACGCCGGCGGCAATCTTTTTGGCAACAGCAGGCCGCTTCCAGAGTTCTATTGGACAGGTGACACCAAGATGAACTGCATGGGCCAGGCGATCGGCCAAAGTTTGAAACATGCCTATGCCCACCACATCCAGCGGCTGATGGTGACCGGCAACTTTGCACTGCTGGCCGGCATCGCGCCGCCCCAGATTTGCGACTGGTACCTGGCGATCTACATGGACGCATTCGACTGGGTCGAGCTACCCAATACATTGGGCATGGTCATGCATGCCGATGGTGGTTACCTGGGCTCCAAGCCTTACTGCGCCAGTGGCCAATATATAAAGCGTATGTCCGACTACTGCCGTAACTGCGCGTACAAAGTCAGTGAAAGCACGACGGACGACGCCTGCCCTTTCAATTCGCTTTACTGGCATTTTCTAATGCGTCACGGCGACCTTTTGCGCAGCAACCAGCGCATGGGCATGGTCTATAAAAACCTCGATCGTATGACTGAATCCAAGCAGCAAGCACTCTGGGATCGTGGCCAGAAGCTGCTCGCCAAACTGGATGCCGGGGAGTCGTTTTGAAGAAGAGTGAACTACCGATCAAAACCTGTGCGGTCTGCGGATTGCTCTGCCCTACTAGAAAGATCTTCCAGTCCTAAAAACTTTCGTGCTGCTACGCCGATCTCTTCGACGGAGGATTCGCGATGCCAAATTCAGATCTGCTCCCTTCCCTGCTACTCAAGATCTATCAAAACCAGCTTGCCTTTGAGGCCGCCATCATGGAACTCACGCTTTGCGTCGAGCAGCGTGGATCGGTTCAAGGTAAGCAACGGACAAGCAAGTCCTCAAGCGAATAGCTAGTTTAAAGATGTATGGCAATTGGAGAGGGCCTGAAAGGCTCTCGTCTGGCCGAACATTTTTATCGCCATAACCAGAAAAAATATGGTCGGAATAGGCCTGCGCACCCTAGTCATACGATCTCCAATCATTAACCAAAGAAGCAAAAATCACCCCTTCAACGCAATACCAGAGCCTGCAACGCTCGAAACCCTCTTGCCCGGCCTACTCGAATACGATACAAACCAATCCAGTTGTACGACAACATTATAAAAATGCCCCCGCCACCTGAGTCGGCCTATCACTCTTCGAGACCTGCCATGCCCCGCCCTACGTATGCCCAAACCATACCGCCGCCCTTCCCCCGCCATCTCGCCGTGATCATACTTTTGTGCATGGGCTGCGCGTTCGCCGGTAACCATGTGGCGGCACGGGTTGCTTTTGATGATGGCGCGGGTGTGTTGTTGGCGATTTTGATGCGTTCTGGCGGGACCTTGCTGGTGCTCGCCATCCTGGTGCTGTGGCAAAAACAAAGTCTGCGTCCGCCGCCGGGTACCTGGCACTGGCAGTTGCTGTTGGGCCTTCTGATTACCGTGCAGAGCCTGTGTCTGTACTCCGCTGTAGCACGGATCCCAGTGGCGCTGGCGCTGCTGGTGGCCAACGTGTTTCCCATCTTGCTGGCGTTGCTCACCTGGGTAGTGGGTGGCCCGAGACCGACTGCACGCACCGCTACGTTGATGGGTTTGATTCTGGTTGGGCTGGTGTTTGTGTTGGATGTCCCCGGGCGTGTGTCGACCACGACCAACGTCAGCCAAGAATGGCTGCTGGGCGTCGTGTTCGCGTTCTGCGCCGCCAGCGTATTCGCATGCGCGCTGTGGATTACTGACCACAAGTTGTCTCAGGTACGTGGTTCGGTGCGCAGTCTGTTGACCATTTTTATCGTATTCGGCAGCGTCAATCTTGCGGGGTTGGCTGGCGCCCTTCCAGGCGGACTAAATCTGCCCGCGACGTCAACCGGATGGTTGGCCCTTGCCACCTTGGTGGTGCTGTACGGCACGGGTTTTATCGTACTGTTTATTTTGGTGCCTCGGCTGGACATGCCACGCAATGCGCCGGTAATGAACATCAAGCCGCTGGCGACGTTGCTGATGGGCTGGATTGTGCTGGATCAGATGCTCAGTGCGGGGCAGGTTCTGGGTGGGGCGATTGTGGTCACCTGTATCGTTTTGCTGACGTATCGCACATCAGCTATCAAGGCTGACGCCAAAGCGCCACGGGCACAGTGCTAATACCAGGGATACTGCTTGGGGTTAAACAACGTAACCGCCGTCCTACCCGAGAACTTAGGTAGTCATCCATTGTGACTTCATTGAACGAGCGCCCTTTGGAAGATCGGAGGTGTGGAATGAACCCAGTAACACCTGACGGTCGTTACTTTGTTGTCAAAGGGCAGCTGTGGCGATGTTCTAATCCATCGCTTAAGGAGGATGTGCGGCAGAGTCTCGTAGATGAGCTCATGGCAGCTCGACGCGAGGTGAAGAAAGCTAAGGCTTCGGGAGACGCATCGCAAACGAAGCTGGCTCGGGAAAAGGTGCAAAAGGCCAAGGTAGCGCTCGGTGAACGGGGCCCTGTCTGGTGGGAAGATGATAGCCCTGACCTCAACAGGTACCGGGTGACGAATACTCCGTATGCGGAGTGGTTCAGCTCGCTTCATGAAGCCGAATAACTGCCGGTTCAAGGTCAATATCTGAGTGGTGATGCCAGTGGCCAATTTGAGCACGCCTTCGACACGACTATCGACGCCCCGGTCCGGGTTGTAGCTCGCCTCGAGCCAGACCTCCTGTGATTGCTTGTTGCGCCTCACAAAACGTTCACGTATTTACTTGCCCCTGCCAAGTGCTGCCAGAACCTACGGCAGTCCGCACTGCCCGGGTAGTCAGGAAAATAGACGTCTGGGGCTTATGTACTCAAACCGACATCACTTGGCCGGTATCCTTCAAGACGTCAGTCAGGCACAGCGGTTCGGCATTCAACCGGGGCGCGAAATACCATGCTGGCGCAGTTTGCGGTAGAGCGTATTACGGCTGATCCCCAGGCGGGCGGCGACATGAGCGATGTGCCAATGTTCCGCCTCAATCAACGTTAGCAGTGTCTGCCGTTCGGACACTCCAAGTGGGTTTTCGGCTAACACGGCTGGAACTGCCGGTAGCAACTCCGCCAAATCCTCCAGAGTGACACGTCCCTCTATCGACAACGCTATCAGTGTGCGCAGACACGTGCGCAGCTGCCGGACATTACCCGGCCAAGGATGCGTCAGCAAGCGTTCTCTAACTCCGGCCTCGAGCCGAATCCTTGCACCTTTTGTCTCTTCGCGCAGTAGAAGGTCGAGCAAACGACCCTTGTCTGAACGCTCACGTAACGGTGGGAGCTGCACGGAGAAACCGGCAATGCGATAAAACAAGTCTTCGCGAAAACGCCCTTCGACCACACAGGTGTGCAGATCCTGGTGGCTGGCACTGATAAGGCGAATATCGAGCGGACGTGCCGTCGCGCCGCCTAGGGGCACCACCTGACGTTCCTCCAGCACCCGCAGCAGGCGAGTCTGCAACGCCAGGGGCATATCGGCGATCTCATCGAGAAATAGAATGCCGCCATGGGCTTGCTCCAGCTTACCGATCATTCCGTCCTTGCGTGCGCCAGTAAAGCTGCCGCCGTGATAGCCGAACAGCTCGCTCTCGATCAGCGTTTCTGGAATGGACGCGCAATTGATCGCTACAAACGGCTGGCTAACCCTGGAGCTGGCGCGATGCAGCGCAGCAGAAAAAGCTTCTTTGCCTGTACCGGTTTCACCTTGTAAAAACACGGGTACGTCACGCTCCAAAACACGCAATGCGCGAGCAAAGCCGCGTTGCAAGCGCGGATCTTCGAGACACACTTGCCCGTCGTCAATTTTGGGGATTGCAGGAGTGCCGGAAGGCACTCGGCGTAAGGGTTCTCGCAACTGTCCGTAGAGCTGGCGTCCGTCCAGCAGCCGCATTGGCCAGCAGACACTTGGCTGCGAGCTGGCCTGACTCATCACCTGATCGAGAGGTGTCTCCAACAGCATCGTCAGAGATTGCCCAACCACCTGCTCACGGCTGAGGCCCAGCAGCTCGAGCGCCGCATGATTGACTGAACAGATACAAGCGCTCTCGTCGAAACTGAGCAACCCCTCCCCCAATAGCCCGACGTAGCCGGACTCCGGGTGGAAGCGCAGCAAGTATCGCTGCGGATCATGCCCCAGGAAATAACAGCTCTCGATCAAATGGGCTGTCAGGTTGGTCAATGCCATTGCTTTGAAGTGCTGCTGAAGACCTTGTTCTTCTCGCACAGAAGAGAGATTAAGAACGGCGAGCAACTCTCCGCTCGCATCAAATATCGGGCTGGCCGAACAGGTTAAGCCGGCATGCTTGCCACGGAAATGTTGATCACGACGGATAGTGACATGCTGTCGCTCGACCAGGCAGGTGCCGACACCGTTGGTTCCCTCACAATCCTCGCTCCATACCGAACCGAGCCACAGTCCGGAACGCTGCAATTCGGCTCGTTCGGAGTCATTGAACACGCTGTCGATCGCCACACCGCGAGCGTCGGTGAGTAGCACCACGTGTCCGTCACCCCCCAATTGTTGGTGCAAGCTGGTCATCTGCCAGTGCGCGACGGAGATGATGTGTTCCAGGGGGGCGCGGTGATCCTGTAAGCGTGGGTGCTCAACTACATTCGTTGCACGGCGGCTGGCCGGATCAAGCTGATGCTGATCCAGGCAACGGCGCCAAGACCGCGTAATAGCCAGATCAGCAGTATGGCTGGCAGAGGTGCCCAGCACGGCTTGCAGCACTTGTTGTGCGTGAGCATTGATAAAGGCTGGCTTCATTGTTCTTGTTCTCCGTACGGTTAGGACACGGGGCTGTTCGAAGCTTATATGAAAACACCGCGAAGAGCGCTCCATGTCCCGCGTGACACTCTGTCATCCGCCATTCCCAGATTCGTGACATAGATCTGAGCAAACACCCGGGTGGTACTGTCTCAGCCGCTCTGGAACGGGGCTTTCATGAAGATGGCCCGAGCCTTGCTCCACGGCAAGTTGTTACAAAAACAACAAGAACGGGAGAAGCCCATGAACATCGCTATCGAAACACCTCTGCAAACGCCAACTGCTCAACTCGCGGCTTGGGTCGAAAACCTCGGCGAGCGTCTCGCCCAACGTGATGTGGACGGCGTACTGGAACTGTTTGCCGAAGAGTGTCACTGGCGTGACCTGCTACTTTTCAGCTGGAACCTGGTGACCCTCGAAGGCAAGCCTGCCATCCGAGACATGCTCGAAGCACGCCTCGACCAGACTCGTCCTGAGCGATGGAAACTGGAAGGTGAAGCGACGCTGAATGACGGTGTGCTCGAAGGTTGGATCAGCCTGGAAACCGAAGCGGCGCGAGGTAAAGGCTACGTTCGCCTAAAAGACGGTGTGTGCTGGACGCTGTTGACAGCCATGCGCGAGCTCAAAGGCTTTGAAGAACCCAGTGGCCGCCGTCGTCCAATGGGTGCAAGTCATGGTCACACCCACGCCGACAAACGCAACTGGTTAGAGCGTCGCCAAGATGAAGAAGCTTCGCTAGGCATTACCACCCAACCTTACTGCCTGATCGTTGGTGGCGGCCAAGGTGGGCTGGGGCTCGCTGCGCGGCTCAAGCGAATGGGCGTGCCAACTCTGATCGTCGACAAAGCCGAGCGTCCTGGAGATCAGTGGCGCGGTCGCTACAAGTCGCTGTGCCTGCACGACCCTGTCTGGTACGACCATATGCCTTACCTGCCCTTCCCCGATCACTGGCCGGTCTTCACCCCAAAAGACCAAATTGGCGACTGGCTGGAAATGTATACCAAAGTCATGGAGCTCAATTATTGGCCGCGTACAGAATGTGTGAGTGCCAGCTTTGACGAGCAAAGTGGCACCTGGGAGGTTGAAGTTCAGCGCGACGGCGAGCGTGTGACTTTACAGCCCACCCAGTTGATCCTCGCCACCGGCATGTCTGGCGTACCCAATGTTCCCACTTATCCGGGTGCAGAGGCTTTCAATGGCCAGCAGCATCATTCCAGCCGCCATCCCGGCGGAAACGCCTGGAGCGGCAAGCGCGCGGTAGTAATCGGTGCGAACAATTCTGCTCACGATATATGCGCCGACCTTGTGGAGAACGGTGCTGAGGTGACCATGGTGCAACGCTCCAGTACTCACATCGTGCGCTCTGACAGCTTAATGGATCTCGTCTTCGGCGGGCTCTACTCCGAAGATGCCTTGGAGTCGGGTTTGACCACCGACAAGGCCGACATGCTGTTCGCCTCGATCCCCTACAAGGTAATGCCAAGCTTTCATCAACCGATCTTTGAAGCGATCAAGGAGCGTGACAAGGACTTTTACGAGCGCTTGGCCAAGGCCGGGTTCATGCTGGATTTCGGTGACGACGAGTCTGGCCTTTTCATGAAGTACGTACGCCGTGGTTCTGGTTACTACATCGACGTCGGCGCCTCCGAACTGATCGCCAACGGCACGATCAAGCTCAAGAGTGCTCCTGGCCTGGGTGTCGAACGCATCGAAGCAGATGCCGTCGTCCTCAACGATGGCAGCCGCCTACCTGCAGATCTGATCGTCTACGCCACGGGCTATGGCTCAATGAATGGGTGGGCGGCGAAGCTGATTTCCCAGGAAGTCGCTGACAAGGTCGGCCGTTGCTGGGGACTGGGGTCTGGAACCACGAATGATCCTGGTCCTTATGAGGGCGAATTGCGCAACATGTGGAAGCCCACACAGCAGGAAAACCTCTGGTTCCACGGTGGCAACCTGCACCAGTCACGGCATTATTCGCTGTATCTGGCGTTGCAGTTAAAGGCGCGCTTCGAAGGCATCGACACATCCATCTACGGCCTTGCAAAGAGCCATCACGCTGGCTGAGTCAGAAGGCGCCCAACCGAGGTTGGGCGCTCAATCGGCACGGAAACGCTGGCTGAGCGATCCTTGAAAATGCTCCAGCAGAAAATCCACGAACACTCGTGTTTTGGCCGGCAAAGCTTTTCGGGACGAGAAGTACACCGAAACGACACCTAGATCCACATACCAATCCGGTAACAAACAGTACAACCCATCCATATCCTTGAGGGTATAGTTTTTTCCGTAGAGTTTGGCGTTACGAACGGCGGTATCAGTCAAAGGCATGAATACATCTCCTCGTCTCGTTCGATTGAGGAGAGATGTACGGGTCCGGCGATGCGTCATCTATCTGGAAACGGCTATCAGCAAAGCGCGGATTTCAATGTACTCATTGATGTACTTAAAATTCGTGGCTGCAGGTAGATTTCGGTAGAATTCGCCGGAACGAAAAAAGAGGCCGAAGCCTCTATTTTCTAGATTTGCAGAGCTCAATGGAGCTCTGCAAAACAACATCTGGAGCGGGAAACGAGACTCGAACTCGCGACCCCGACCTTGGCAAGGTCGTGCTCTACCAACTGAGCTATTCCCGCGTCTTGGTGTGGCGCATTCTATAGAATCCAGAAGCCCCGTCAACCCTTTGATTCAAAAAAGTTTTATTTCTTTTCCACGTCGGTCTTCAGATGCGGCCAGGCAGCCCGCAGGTATTGGACCATGGACCACAATGTCAGGCCGGCAGATACCAGCAGCAAGGCATAACCGATCAAGACCCAGAAGGTAAAGTCCGATGGATTGGCCAGCAGGATCACCAGCGCCAGCATTTGCGCGGCGGTTTTCCATTTGCCCAGGTTCGACACGGCAACGTGAGCCCGTGCACCGAGTTCGGCCATCCACTCGCGAAGTGCCGAGACGACAATTTCGCGACCGATAATGACGGCCGCCGGCAGCGTGAGCCACAGGTTGCCGTGCTCTTGCACCAGCAACACCAGCGCAACGGCCACCATCAGCTTGTCAGCCACGGGGTCAAGGAACGCCCCGAATGGTGTGCTTTGCTCCAGACGACGGGCCAGATAACCGTCCAGCCAGTCTGTGGCGGCGGCAAATGCGAAGACCGAAGCGGAGGCCATGTAGCTCCATTGGTACGGCAGGTAGAACAGTAAAATGAAGATCGGGATGAGCAGGACGCGTAGAACGGTAATCAGATTAGGGATATTCATCGGCACAACTGGCTACGAGGTGAGGTGGCATTCTACTCGCTGTGTAGATTTGCATAAATCAACTCTGCGAGCTTTTTACTGATCCCGGGTGCTTTGGCGATCTCTTCGATGCTGGCACGAGACAGCTCCTGCAATCCACCAAAATGTTTTAACAAATCTCGGCGGCGTGTCGGTCCGACGCCTGCAACGCCCTCAAGTGTCGAGGTGCGCCGGGTTTTACCACGGCGGGCCCGGTGCCCGGTAATGGCGAAACGGTGGGCTTCATCGCGTATCTGTTGAATCAGATGCAGCGCGGGGGAATCACCGCGCAAAGTAAATTCGTGAGCTGCGTCGTTGAGGTACAGGGTTTCAAAACCGGCCTTGCGCGTCGCCCCCTTGGCCACGCCCAGCAGAATCAGGTCAGGCACCGCCAGCTCATTGAGCACGTCGCGGGCCATCGACAGCTGACCCTTGCCGCCGTCCACCAGCAGAATGTCCGGCAACTTGCCCTCCCCGTCCTTCAGTTTACTGAAGCGCCGCGTCAGGGCCTGGTGCATGGCTGCATAGTCGTCGCCCGGGGTGACGCCTTCGATGTTGTAACGACGATAGTCGGACTTGATCGGGCCTTCCGGACCGAACACCACGCACGACGCCACGGTGGCTTCGCCGCTGGAGTGGCTGATGTCGTAGCACTCCAGGCGCTGTGGCGGCTCGTCCAGGTTCAAGACTTCTGCCAGGGCATCGAAACGCGCGGCGACGTGTTGACGGTTGGCCAGCCTCGCGCCCAACGCCTGCTCGGCATTGGTGACCGCCAATTGTTGCCAGCGTGCTCGCGTACCCCGTACCCGATGGCTGATGGTCAACTCGCGACCGCGCAGCTCTTCAATGGCCGCAATGAGGGTCGGAAAGTCTTCGTGAACCACGTTGACGATCAGTTCGCTCGGCAGGTCGCGCTCAGGACTGGTAATGAAGTACTGGCCGAGAAAGGCAGCCATGACCTCGGAAACGTCCTCGTCGATGCCGACCTGAGGGAAGAAGTTCTTGCTGCCCAACACCCGCCCACCGCGCACGCTGATCAGGTGAACACAGGCACCGCCCGGATTGACGAACGCAGCGATCACATCGATATCGCCGGTTCCGCCTTCCATGCTTTGCTGATCCTGGACTCGACGCAGCAGCGAAATCTGGTCACGCAACTCGGCGGCGCGCTCGAACTCGAGGTTGATCGCCGCCTCTTCCATGCCCGCGGACAACTCGTCGGTCAGCGCATTGCTGCGGCCTTCAAGGAACATCACTGAGTGGCGAACGTCCTCGGCATACACTTCGGGCTCTACCAGCCCGACACACGGGGCCTTGCAGCGCTTGATCTGGTATTGCAGACAAGGGCGCGTGCGGTTCTTGTAATAGCTGTCTTCGCACTGGCGAACAAAAAACGTTTTTTGCAGCAAGCTCAAGCTTTCGCGAATCGCGCCCGCGCTGGGATACGGACCGAAATACTTGCCCTTGGCCTTTTTCGCACCGCGATGAATGCTCAGACGAGGAAACTGGCCATCCGAAAGAAAGACGTAAGGGTAGGATTTGTCATCGCGCAGCAGGATGTTATACGGCGGACGCCACTCCTTGATCAGCGTCTGCTCAAGCAGCAAGGCTTCCGTTTCGTTGGCCGTGATGGTGGTTTCGACCTGGGCGATACGGGCGACCAGCGCCGCCGTCTTGGGCGCGAGACCGGATTTGCGGAAGTAGCTCGACAGGCGATTTTTCAGGTTCTTGGCTTTGCCGACATACAGAAGGCGAGCATCGCTGTCGAACATGCGGTAGACGCCGGGGCGCCCACTGACGGTCGACAGAAAAGCGCCTGGATCAAAGACTTCGGTCATTTTCAGAGGCTGGCATCGACCATGCCGTGACGCACCGCCAACAGCGTCAGCTCGACATCACTGCTGATCGAGAGCTTCTCGAAAATGCGGTAACGGTAAGTGTTGACCGTTTTGGGCGACAGGCAGAGCTTGTCGGAAATGATCTGGACTTTCTGACAGCCGACAATCATCAATGCGATCTGGATCTCGCGTTCCGACAGCGCGTCGAAGGGCGAATCGTTGGTCGGCTGAAAGGATTTGATCGCCAGTTGCTGTGCAATCTGCGGGCTGATGTAGCGTTGCCCGGCAAACACCAGGCGAATGGCCTGGACCATTTCCGGCAACCCGGCGCCCTTGGTCAGATAACCGGCGGCACCGGCCTGCAGCAGTCGCGTAGGAAACGGATCTTCCTCGCACACGGTAACCGCGACGACTTTGATGTCCGGATGACTGCGCAATAATTTGCGCGTGGCTTCAAGACCGCCGATCCCGGGCATCTTGACGCCCATCAGCACCACATCGGGTTTCAACTCACGCGCTTTAAGCAGGGATTCCTCCCCCGACTCAGCCTGGCCGACTACTTGCAGGCCATCGATGTCAGCCAGCATTCGTGTAATGCCTGTACGAACGAGATCATGGTCATCGACTACTAGCACCCTAATCAAGCAGACACCTCGCGATATGGTCTTATTGGGTTGCCGGACACCTTAGCAAAAAGCGACTGGCAGACCTAGCGGCAAGCGCTATATAAAAAGTTTCAATACATCTTGAAAGGCTTGTCGCTAGCGTGTTTCAGCGGTACAGCTCATCGACATCACGCTGCATTCTCAGGAAACACTCGTCTTGGCCGGCTACCTTCAGTCCTTTTCTCTCGTACAGCGCTTTGGCCGGATTCGTTTCAAAAACTGTCAGGCGTAATGCTGGACGCCGTTCCTTGCACGCCATGGCCAATACCTGATCGATCGCCCAGGAACCGGCACCCTGCCCCTGAAACGCTTCCAGCACGTGCAATTCGCGGATATACAAAGCCCTGGAGTCGCGACTGAGGCTCACATAACCCAGCAAGACATCGTCCCGGACAATCAACCAGTTCTCGCGCCCGGCCCAGGCGACATCGAACGCCTCGTCCTGCCAGAGCAGGTCATTTTGAATGTAATAGCGGAGCATGTTGCGACAGGTCAGTTCGCGAGCGAAATCAAGGTCGCCGGATGTTGCCGGGCGCCAGTCAAAAGCCATTAAAACCTCCGCAGGTGCCAACGATCAGTGTCGTCATGGTTCGCCCTTGTGACATCACTCGTGAGTGACGCCCAAAGTGTGTCACAAACCTCGACCACTCAAGCGATAGAAAAGGTGATCGGTCATCGATAGCATTTTCTGATTGAAACCGCGCACCGGCCTCTAGTAAGCTCGGGGCATTCATCGGAGACAGACCATGTTCAACGCCCTCTTACAGCTTCGTACCGCCAGCGCCTCGCGCTCGGTTACGGCTGCCCGGGCGACTGACGTTTGTGCTCCGGTCAGCTTTTATTTTGGGTATTGGTTTAGCCACTGGCGCGCCTGATACCCACACGGCGCCCACTTTAAACGGGTCGCCACCAGAGAATTCTCAACCCCCGGTCGGCTTCCCGATCGGGGGTTTTGTTTTTTCAGCCCCTGATTTTTTTGCGACACACCAGACAACCAGAGGATTTACGAAATGAACTACGCCACTTATTACCGTTACGACAGTTTTTCCGCCTGGCGATTTAGCAGCCTCCGCTCGGGACAGCCTGCCGCCTCCGATCGGTCACCCACAGGTGGCAAGCACACACACGCAGCCAATCCGGCCAATTGTCGAACACCCCAGTAGGGCCGAGCGCGGGGGAACGAACCCGCCGCCAGCCCAGGAAGCCTGAATATGAACTCGTCCGTCTCTGCTCTGCCGCTGTCCACCTTGAGTCCCGCCAATGAAGCGCTGACCTTGCGTCTGCCCAGCTCGTTGCAACTCAAGCAGCAACTGCCCCTCAACAACGCCCTGACCCGGCAAGTCGCCGCCCACCGCGACGCGGTCCGCGCGATCCTCAACGGTGAAGATTCCCGTCTGCTGGTCATCGTCGGCCCTTGCTCGATTCACGACCCCCAGTCCGCCCTCGAATACGCCACCAACCTCGCTCGCCTCGCCACCGAAGTCAGCGACCAGTTGTTGCTGGTGATGCGCGCCTACGTCGAAAAGCCCCGCACCACGGTCGGCTGGAAAGGCCTGGCCTACGACCCGCAGCTTGACGGCAGCGATGACATGGCCGGCGGCTTGACCCTGTCCCGTGAACTGATGCGCGAGATGCTGCGCCTCGGCTTGCCAATTGCCACCGAACTGTTGCAACCGATGGCGGCCGGCTACTTCGACGATCTGCTGAGCTGGGTCGCCATCGGTGCCCGCACCACCGAGTCGCAAATCCACCGGGAAATGGCCAGCGGCCTGAGCATGCCCGTCGGATTCAAGAACGGCACCGATGGCGGCGTGGCCGTTGCCAGCGATGCCATGCGTTCGGCCGCCCACCCGCATCGTCATTTCGGTGTCGACAGCCAGGGGCATCCTGCGATCATTCAAACCCCGGGCAATCCCGACACCCATCTGGTGTTGCGCGGCGGTCATCGCGGGCCGAACTACGATCGCGACAGCGTCGCCCAAGTGAACAGCGACTTGACCCGACTCAAGATCCCCGCACGGATCATGGTCGACTGCAGCCACGCCAACAGCGGCAAAGACCCGGCTCGTCAGCCCGCCGTATTCAACGATGTGCTTGAGCAACGCCTGCAAGGCGATCAATCGCTGATCGGCATGATGATCGAGAGCCATTTGTTCGAAGGCTGCCAGCCCTTGAGCCCATCGCTGCGCTACGGCGTATCGGTGACTGATGGCTGCCTCGGCTGGACCGGAACGGAACACCTGTTGCGACAGGCCGTCGACCGGCTGCGGGCACAGAACGGCGTTCAGCGACCGGCATAACCACCGCCGACCTTCCAGCCCTCGATTCGAGGGCTGGGCGTCTGAAAAGCGAATCGGTTGACAGGTAAACGGCGTAGACACAGTAGGCCGTTGCATTGATGCGCTCGGCGAGCGACAAAAAGATGTCCAAATATTCCGAACGGGACCTCAGGCTCTTTCGAACTTTCCTACGTTTTCTATACCTTTTTCATCAACTTACAGCGGATTCCTCATACATCGCCGAGCCGCTGGTGTGCTTTAGAGTGAGCCCATATTCACCTCTCTGAACCATCGCGAAAAAGGAATGAACATGCTACGGAATGCAACTACTCAGTATCCAATCCTGTTGATCCACGGCCTCTTCGGCTTTGATCGCATTGGCAAAGTCGAACTCTTCCATGACGTCAAGCAGGCCCTCAGAAGTGCCGGTGCAAGAGTGTTCATCCCCCACCTCTCGGCTACCCAAAGCAACGAAGTGCGCGGTGACCAACTGTTGGCACAGATCGAACGGGTGCTGGAAGGAACCGGCGCCCACCAGGTCAACCTGATCGGTCACAGTCAGGGTGCCCTCGCAGCACGTTACGCCGCCGCCATCGCGCCGGAGATTGTCGCGTCGGTGACTTCGGTCAGCGGCCCGAACCACGGCTCGGAACTGGCCGATTTCCTGCGCAAGGCCCTCACACCGGGACGCCTGCCGGAACACGTCGCGGCCACGGTTGCCACGCTGTTTGCTGACTTTCTGTCGTTGCTCAGCGGTCATCAGCATTTGCCGCAGAATGCCATCGCTGCGCTCAACGCCTTGACCACCGAAGGTGTGGGCGCGTTCAACGACAAATACCCGCAAGGACTGCCGAAAACCTGGGGCGGCAAGGGGCGCGAACTGGTGAACGGCGTGCGTTATTACTCCTGGAGCGGCACATTGCAGGGTGACCTTCTCGATAAAGGGTTGGGGGCGGTCAGTCCGCTGCACGGTTTCCTCCAGGCCTTCTCTCGCTACTTCACCACCGAGGCAGAGCAAAATGACGGCATGGTGGGCCGCTACAGCTCCCATTTAGGCAAAGTCATCCGTTCCGACTATCCGCTGGATCATCTGGACAGCCTCTGTCAAACCGCCGGCCCGCTGCGCAAGGGCATCGATCCGATTGCCTTGTATGTGCAGCATGCCGAGCGCCTGAGAAATGCCGGCCTATAATCTGTCCGGAACTTTGTCGAGAAATAGGCCACTGAATCCGGTAGGCTCCGCACTTTACTGAACATTGAAAGGAGAATTTTCCATGGCTAAAGCCACTGCCCGTCACATCCTGGTTAGCTCGGAAGACAAGTGCAACGAACTCAAGGCCCAGATCGAAGGCGGCGCTGATTTCGCCGAAGTTGCCAAAGCCAACTCCACTTGCCCATCCAGCCGCCAGGGCGGCGACCTCGGCTCGTTCGGTCCAGGACAGATGGTCAAGGAGTTCGACACCGTCGTCTTCAGCGCACCTATCAACGTGGTGCAAGGCCCGGTCAAGACCCAGTTCGGTTACCACCTGCTGGAAGTGACCAGCCGTCAGGACTGATCAGCACTCTGATATTCTGCACAGCGGCCCGCCTTTTGGCGGGCCGTTGTGTTTCGGATACGTAATACGGCTGGCGAGGGACGCGCCGCTAGCGTACAAATTGCGGTTATCGACCACCCGGCTCTAAGGCTGACAATGCGACTGGCTTTCCCCACTTTGTTGTTCACTGCCATGGCCCTGCTGTTGAGTGCCGTCGGTGTGAATGCTGCACCGCAACATGCGTTGACCGTGTACGGCGAACCGGCGAAGTACCCCGCCGGCTTCAGTCATTTCGCCTACGCCAACCCGCAAGCCCCCAAGGGCGGCACGATGCGTCGCTCGGCCATCGAGATCGGGCATTTCGACCATATATTGCCGTACATCGACAAAGGCATTGGCGTCACGCAGATCGACGGCTTGCTCTACTCGCCCCTGGCCCAGCGTTCGCTGGACGAACCCTATACCGTGTACGGTCTGGTGGCACAGAAAATGGAGCGCTCCGACGACGGTATGTCGCTGCGCTTCTATTTGAATCCGAAGGCGCGTTTCGCCGACGGCACACCGATCACCGCCCAGGACGTGCGCTACACCTTCGACCTGCTGATGACCCAGGGCAGCCTGCGCTACCGCACCCAGTTCGCCGACGTCAAAGGCGTCGAAGTCGAAGGGCCGCTAACGGTCCGGTTCGACTTCAAAAGCAACGAAAACCGTACCCTGCCCCTCGACATCGCCACGTTGCCGGTATTTCCCGAACACTGGTGGAAGACCCGTGACTTCGCCAATGGCGGTGGTTATGAGGCGCCATTGGGCAGCGGCCCTTATAAGGTGGGCAAGGTCGACTCCGGTCGCAGCATTACCTTCGAGCGCAATGCCACCTGGTGGGGCAAGGATTTGCCGGTCAGCCGCGGCCTCTACAACTTCGATCATTTCAGCATCGAGTACTTCGGCGATACCGACGTCGCCCGCCAGGTCCTGCGTGGCGGCGCCTATGACTACAACCGCGAATTCTCCGCGACCGGTTACTCCATCGGCTACGAAAGCCCGGCCCTGAGCGACGGTCGCCTGCAAAAAGCACATCTGGCCACAGAAGCTCCGCAATCGGCCCAGGGTTTTGTCTTCAACCTGCAAAAACCGATATTCCAGGACCGACGAGTGCGCCAGGCCCTGGCCATGCTCTGGGATTTCGAGTGGAGCAATCGGCAGATGATGCGCGACCTGTACATCCGCCAGCAAAGCTTCTTTTCCAACACCGACCTCGCCGCCCGCAAACTGCCGGACGCCGGCGAGCTGGCCATTCTCGAACCGCTGCGTGGGCAGATTCCCGACGAAGTCTTCACCCAGGTCTTCGAAGCGCCGAAAACCGATGGCAGCGGTCTGATTCGCGACAAACAATTGCAAGCGCTGGGCTTGCTCGAGCAGGCCGGCTGGAAACCCGACGGCGACCAACTGGTCAACGCCGAGGGCACGCCACTGAGTTTCACTTTTCTGGTCAGCCAAAACGGCATGGACCGATTGCTCCTGCCATACAAGCGCACCTTGAAACAGATCGGCATCGACCTGAACATCCGCCGCATCGACGCGTCCCAGTATGTAAATCGCCTGATGAGCCGCGATTACGACATGATCGTCACCGGTTACCCGGTCACCACTTCACCGGGTGGCGAGCTGTTCAACTACTTCGGCTCGGTCTCGGCCAACGACCCCGGCGCCAACAACTACATGGTGCTGAAGAACCCGGCGGTCGACACCCTGATCAACGGCCTGGTCCGCGCCAACACCCAGCCCGAAATGCTGCGCTACGCCCACGCACTGGACCGGGTGCTGCAATGGAACTACTACTGGATTCCCAACTATTACCCGCCGGGCACTTCAACGGTGTGGTGGAACCGGTTCGGCATGCCCAACGAGCAGGCCAGTAATGACGAAGCCATCGAAAGCTGGTGGGAAGTGAGCACCACGCCGCTGACCAACCAGCAGATGACGGCGGAAAAAATCCGCCGTGGCACACCCGGAGGGCCGCATTGATGTGGGCTTACATACTGCGGCGTCTGCTGCTGATCATCCCGACGCTGGTGATCATTCTTCTGGTCAACTTCGTCATCGTCCAGGCTGCACCGGGCGGTCCGGTGGAGCAGGCCATCGCGCATTTGCAAGGCATCGGTGGCGCCAGTGTCGGCGGCGGCTCCGGGGAGACCATGTCCGGCACCTCCCGGGCCAGTCGCGGTCTCGACCCGCAATTGATCAAGGACATCGAAAAGCAGTACGGCTTCGACAAGCCCGCACACGAACGCCTGTGGCTGATGCTCACCAGCTACGCGCGCCTGGACTTTGGCAAGAGCTTCTTCCGCGGCGCCACCGTCACCGACCTGATCCTGGAAAAAATGCCGGTAACCATTTCCCTCGGGCTATGGGCGACGCTGATCACGTACCTGGTGTCGATCCCGCTGGGCATCCGCAAGGCCGTGCATCATGGCAGCCATTTCGACATCTGGAGCAGCACGGCAATCATCATCGGTTACGCGATGCCGGCGTTCCTGTTCGCGATGTTCCTGATCGTGGTCTTCGCCGGTGGCACCTCGCTGAACTGGTTCCCGGTGCGCGGACTGGTGTCGGACAACTTCGAATCGCTGTCGACCGTGGGCAAGATCGCCGACTATTTCTGGCACTTGGTGCTGCCGGTGACGGCGTTGGTGATCGGCGGTTTCGCCACGCTGACGATCCTCACCAAGAACTCGTTCCTCAATGAAATCACGCGCCAGTACGTGGTCACCGCACGGGCCAAAGGCTTGAGCGAACGACGCGTGCTGTACGGCCATGTGTTCCGCAATGCGATGTTGCTGGTGGTGTCGGGGATTCCCCAGGCGTTCATCAGCGTGTTCTTCGCCGGGTCGCTGCTGATCGAAGTGATTTTCTCCCTCGATGGCCTGGGGCGCATGAGCTATGAGGCTGCCGTGTCGCGGGACTATCCGGTGGTGTTCGGCTCGCTGTTTATCTTCACGCTGTTCGGGCTTTTGATAAAACTGATCGGCGACCTCTGCTACACCCTGGTCGACCCGCGTATCGACTTTGCCGCGAGGAACGCCTGATGTTCAAGCTCTCGCCGTTAGGCCGTCGCCGCTTTGAACGCTTCAAGAAAAACCGTCGGGGCTGGTGGTCGCTGTGGCTGTTCATTGGCCTGTTTCTGCTGACCTTGGGCGGTGAGTTGATCGCCAACGACAAACCGCTGGTGGTCAGTTATCAGGGCCAGTGGTACTTCCCGGTATTCAAGCGCCACACCGAGCAGGAGTTCGGCGGGCAACTGCCATTCCAGGCTGACTATCGCAGCGACTACGTGCAAAAGCTGATTCACAAGGACGGCGGCTGGATGCTGTTCCCGCCGATCCCGTTCAGCGATGACACGCCCAACTATGAACTCAATACACCGGCGCCGAGCCCGCCCTCCAGCGTCAACTGGCTGGGCACCGACGACCAGTCCCGGGACGTCATGGCCCGGGTGATTTTCGGCGCACGGGTGTCGATCCTGTTTGCGTTGATGCTGACCTTCGTCAGCGCCTTGATCGGCATCGCCGCCGGCGCTTTGCAAGGCTATTACGGCGGCTGGGTCGACCTGCTGGGTCAACGCTTGCTGGAGGTCTGGTCCGGTCTGCCAGTGCTGTACTTGCTGATCATTCTGTCGGGGTTCGTCGAACCGAATTTCTGGTGGCTGCTGGGGATCATGGCGCTATTTTCCTGGCTGGCGCTGGTCGACGTGGTGCGCGCCGAGTTCCTGCGCGGGCGCAATCTGGAATACGTCAAAGCCGCCCGGGCGCTGGGCCTCACGGATCGAAAAGTGATTGTCCGGCATATCCTGCCCAACGCCATGAACGCGACCTTGAGCTACCTGCCGTTCATTCTCACCGGCGCCATCTCCACCCTCACGGCCCTGGATTTTCTCGGCTTCGGCATGCCGGCCGGCAGCGCATCGCTGGGCGAGCTGATCGGGCAAGGCAAGCAGAACCTGCAAGCGCCGTGGCTGGGGCTGACGGCGTTTTTCACCCTGGCGCTGATTCTTTCCTTATTGGTGTTTATCGGCGAGGCGTTGCGCGATGCCTTTGATCCCCGATCCTGACGCGGACTGTAGATATGAGTACCAACCTGATCGAAATCCGTGACCTCAGCGTGGCCTTCAATGGCCAGACGGTGGTGCGCAATCTGTGCCTGGACATCCATCCCGGCGAATGCCTGGCATTGGTCGGCGAATCGGGCTCCGGCAAATCGGTGACCGCCCACTCGATCCTGCAACTGCTGCCCGAGACCGGCACCCGGACCACGGGCAGCATTCGCTATCGCGGCAAGGAGTTGCTCGGTGCCCCGCCCCAGGTGTTGCGTGAGCTACGCGGCAACCGGATCGCGATGATCTTCCAGGAACCGATGACCTCGCTCAACCCGTTGCACAGCATCGAAAAGCAGATCGGCGAAACCCTGCTGGTGCACAAGGGCCTGACGGGCAACGCGGCGCAAGCGCGGATTCTGGAGTTGCTGCAACTGGTCGGCATCCAGAAACCCAAAGAGCGGCTCAAGGCCTATCCCCATCAGCTGTCCGGTGGCCAGCGGCAACGGGTAATGATCGCCATGGCCCTGGCGTGCGAGCCGCAGTTGCTGATCGCCGACGAACCCACCACGGCGCTGGACGTGACAGTGCAGCGCAAGATTCTGATTCTGCTCAAGTCCCTGCAACAGCGTCTCGGCATGTCGCTGCTGTTGATCAGCCACGACCTCAATCTGGTGCGCAGCATCGCTCAGCGTGTGTGCGTGATGAAGGCTGGGGAAATCGTCGAAGAGGCCACCTGCGAAACGATCTTCACCGAACCGAAACATCCCTACAGTTGCGTGCTGCTGAACGCCGAACCGGAAGGCGAAGCCCTGCCCCGGGACGAGCGCGAGAACGTTCTGGAAGTGGACAACCTGCGCGTGCAGTTTGCCCTTGGTGGCGGCTTGTTCCAGCGCAAGACGTATCTGAACGCGGTGGACGGCATCAGCCTCAACATTCAGCGTGGCAAGACCCTGGGCATCGTGGGCGAGTCCGGTTCGGGCAAATCGACCCTGGGCCAGGCGATTCTGCGTTTGCTCGATTCCGAAGGCAGCATTCGCTTTCAGGGCGAGGCACTGGACGGTCTGACGCAAAAGCAGTTGCGGCCATGGCGCAAGAAGATGCAGGTGGTGTTCCAGGACCCCTTCGGCAGTCTCAGTCCACGCATGTCCGTGGCGCAGATCATCAGCGAAGGGCTTGAAGTGCATAGCCAATTGACCGCTGATGAATGCAAAGCCGAAGTGATTCGTGCACTGGAAGAAGTCGGCCTCGACCCGCAAAGCCGTGATCGCTATCCCCACGAGTTCTCCGGTGGCCAGCGTCAGCGCATCGCCATTGCCCGGGCGCTGGTGCTGAAACCGGCGCTGATTCTGCTCGATGAACCGACCTCGGCACTGGATCGCACCGTGCAGAAACAAGTGGTCGCCCTGCTCCGCCAACTTCAGGAAAAACACGGCCTGACCTACCTGTTCATCAGTCATGATCTGGCGGTGGTACGTGCCCTCGCCCACGACATGATCGTGATCAAGGACGGCAAAGTGGTAGAAAGCGGTGCCAGCCACGACGTATTCGATTCGCCGCAGCATCCGTACACCAAAGAGCTGTTGGCGGCGGCGCATACGCGGTAGGCATAATCGCGTCCACATCGATGAACCGCGTCGCGGCCTTCGCGGGCAAGCCTCGCTCCCACAGGTTTTGTGGTTATCGCTGAATTTGTGGCTCGACACAAACCCTGCAGGAGCGAGGCTTGCCCGCGAAGAGGCCCGCCAAGACAACACACATTCTGGACATGAAACCCATGAACACCACCGAAAGCCTCAAGGACTACCAGCGCGTTCGCTTGCTGGCAATCCGTTCGCTGTTCGAGATCATCGAGCAATCCAGCGAGGGCACGGTGATTGTCGACCGCGACGCGAATATCGTCTGGATGAACGAGCGCTATGCCCGCCGCTTCGGCCTGGAATCAGCCGAAGTGGCCATCGGCAAAGCGTGCGAAAGCGTGATACCGGGCAGCTTGCTACGTGAGGTGGTTCGCACCGGTCGCCCGATTTTGCTGGATATGCAGGACACGCCGAAAGAACCCCTGGTGGTCATGCGCTTGCCGATCCACGACGACGCGGGCGCCGTCATCGGCGCCATTGGTTTTGCGCTGTTCGACGAATTGCACAGCCTGTCTCCGATGCTCAAACGCTACCTGAGCATGCAGGAAGAACTGGCCTCTACCCGCTCGTTGCTGCGGTCGCGGCAGACCAAATACAACTTCGCCCACTTCATCGGGACCAGCGCCGCCAGCCTGGAAGTCAAACGCCGCGCCCGGCGCAGTGCCAGTGCCGAGTCACCGGTGCTGTTGCTCGGCGAAACCGGCACCGGCAAGGAGCTGCTGGCCCAGGCGATCCACGGCGCTTCGCCCCGCGCGCACAAAGCCTTCGTCAGCATCAACAGCGCGGCGATTCCCGAGTCGTTGCTCGAAGCCGAGTTCTTTGGCACCGCGCCGGGCGCCTTCACTGGCGCCGATCGCAAAGGCCGGGCCGGCAAGTTGCAGATCGCCCAGGGCGGCACGCTGTTTCTCGATGAAATCGGCGACATGCCGCTGCCGCTGCAAAGCAAGTTGCTGCGCGTTTTGCAGGAAAAGGAATTCGAGCCGGTCGGTTCCAATGAGGTCATCCAGAGTGATGTGCGAGTGATTGCAGCGACCTCCACGGACCTGGAAGCGGCGATCAAGCGCGGCGAATTTCGCGCGGACTTGTACTACCGGCTCAACGTGCTGCCGATCAACGTGCCGCCTCTGCGCGATCGTCTTGATGACTTGCCAGCGCTCAGTGAAGCGATCCTTGAGGAACTTCGCAGCCAGCATGAGCTGAACACCGAAGCCTTGGACCTGCTGGCGCATCACGCCTGGCCGGGCAATATCCGTGAGCTGCGCAACGTGCTGGAACGCGCGGCGCTGCTCAGTGATGACCTGGTGCTGAATGCAGGGGACATCCGCGCGGCAATCGGGACGTTCACACCAGTGACGCGTGTGGCGCCGAGGGTCGTTGAGGCCGTTGCGCAGGAAACGTTCAGCGAGGCGCGGGAGCGGTTTGACCGGCAATTGATTGAATCTGCCCTGGCGCAATGCGGGGGCAAGGTGATTGAAGCGGCGGCGCGGCTGGGGCTGGGGCGGTCTACTTTGTATAAGAAGATGGTGGCGCTAGGGATTGCCGAGTCTCCATAAAGAGACATTGATCTCTATTGGTAGATTGGGCCTCTTCGCGGGCAATCCTCGCGCCTACAGGACCAAGGCGCTCTTGTTTGTGCGGACGACCGCAAATCATGCAGGAGCGAGGCTTGCCCGCGAAGGCACTCTCACAGCCGCAAAAAAATCTCGAATAAGAGACAAATCATTCAGAATCACCTTATACATAAATAAATATCCTTATATTTCAATGCCTTAAATAAATGGCACGAAACTCGCTAAAGCCCTCTCCCACAAAAGTTCCACCCTACAAAAATAACAATCCAGGAGACACACCATGAGTGTGATCATTGCCTTGGCAGCCCTCGCGCTGCTGATGCTGGCTGCTTACCGTGGCTACAGCGTTATTCTCTTCGCCCCGATTGCCGCCCTCGGCGCCGTCTTGCTCACCGACCCTTCCGCCGTCGCCCCTGCCTTCACCGGGGTGTTCATGGAGAAAATGGTCGGCTTCATCAAACTGTATTTCCCGGTGTTCCTGCTCGGCGCGGTGTTCGGCAAGCTGATTGAGCTGTCGGGATTCTCACGCTCCATCGTCGCGGCAGCGATTCGGTTGCTCGGTACACGTCAGGCGATGTTGGTGATCGTGTTGGTCTGCGCCCTGCTGACTTACGGCGGCGTGTCGCTGTTTGTGGTGGTGTTCGCGGTCTACCCGTTTGCCGCTGAAATGTTCCGCCAGAGCAACATCCCCAAGCGCTTGATCCCGGCGACCATCGCCCTCGGCGCGTTTTCGTTCACCATGGACGCCCTGCCCGGCACCCCGCAGATCCAGAACATCATCCCGAGCACCTTCTTCAACACCACCGCGTGGGCGGCGCCGTGGCTGGGTGTAATCGGCGCGATCTTCGTAGTCTGCGCCGGCATGCTGTTTCTCCAACGCCAGCGCAACAAGGCGCAGGCCGCCGGTGAAGGTTATGGCACCGAACTGCGCAACGAGCCGGAAACCGCGGCCGACATCAAACTGCCGAATCCATGGATCGCCCTGTCGCCGTTGCTGGCAGTCGGCATCATGAACCTGCTGTTTACCCAGTGGATTCCGCAGTGGTACGGCAAGACCCACAGCCTCGCGCTGCCGGGCATGGCCGCGCCGGTCACCACCGAAATCGCCAAGCTCACGGCGATCTGGGCGGTGCAAGCGGCCTTGCTGGTCGGCATCATATTGGTGCTGGTGTTCGGCTTCCAGGCGATTCGCGGCAAGTTGGCCGAGGGCAGTCGAAGTGCAGTCAGCGGTTCATTGCTGGCGGCGATGAACACCGCGTCGGAGTACGGTTTTGGTGCGGTGATCGCCTCCTTGCCGGGCTTCCTGGTATTGGCCGACTGGCTCAAGAGCATTCCCAACCCGTTGGTCAACGAAGCGATTACCGTGACCCTGCTCGCCGGCATCACCGGTTCGGCGTCGGGCGGCATGAGCATTGCGCTGGCGGCCATGGCCAATGACTTCATCGCCGCGGCCCACGCTGCCAACATTCCGTTGGAAGTGCTGCACCGAGTGGCTGCGATGGCCAGTGGTGGCATGGACACCCTGCCGCACAACGGCGCAGTGATTACCCTGCTGGCGGTCACCGGCCTGACCCACCGTGAAGCCTACAAAGATATTTTCTGTATTACGCTGATCAAGACCCTGGCGGTTTTTGTGGTGATCGGTACTTTCTACGCCACTGGCATTGTGTGAGGTATTCATGACGACTCTTTCGGGCAAGACTGCACTGGTCACCGGTTCCACCAGCGGCATCGGCCTGGGCATTGCCCTGAGCCTGGCCAAGGCTGGCGCCAATCTGATTCTCAACGGTTTCGGCGATGCCTCCAAGGTGATTGCCGAGGTCGAGCAATTCGGTGGCAAGGTCGGTCATCACCCGGCCGACGTCAGCGACCCGGTGCAGATTGCCGACATGATTGCTTATGCCGAGCGTGAGTTCGGCGGCGTCGACATCCTGGTGAACAACGCCGGTATCCAGCACGTAGCGGCGGTAGAAGACTTTCCCGTGGAACGTTGGGACTCGATCATTGCGATCAACCTGTCGTCGGTGTTTCACAGCACCCGCTTGAGCCTGCCGGGCATGCGCACCAAAGGTTGGGGGCGGATCATCAACATTGCCTCGGTGCATGGCCAGGTGGGCTCGGTGGGTAAAGCCGCCTATGTCGCGGCCAAACATGGCGTGATCGGCTTGACCAAGGTCGTCGGGCTGGAAACGGCAACGACCAATGTGACCTGCAACGCCATTTGCCCGGGCTGGGTATTGACGCCGCTGGTACAGAAGCAGATTGATGCACGCATCGCGACCGGGATCGAGCCGCAACAGGCGCAGCATGATTTGCTCGCGGAGAAGCAGCCGTCGCTGGAGTTCGTCACCCCGCCGCAATTGGGCGAACTGGTGTTGTTCTTGTGCAGTGAGGCCGGCAGCCAGGTGCGCGGCGCGGCGTGGAATATTGATGGTGGGTGGTTGGCGCAGTAATTCGGCAGTAAACCGCGTTATCGTTCTTCGCGGGCAAGCCTCGCTCCCACAGGTTTTGTGGTTGCAGCCGGATTTGTGGCTCGACGCAAAACCTGTAGGAGCGAGGCTTGCCCGCGAATGAATCTGAAAATAGAAGAAGAGGCAAGCCATGTCCGACATCCTCTGGCAACCCAGCGCCGAGCGCATCAGCAAAACCCGCATGGAGGCCTTTCGGCGCTTCATCATTAAACGGCACCACATTCACCTCGACGACTACCCCGCCCTGCACCAATGGTCCATCGATCAGCGCGTAGCTTTCTGGCAGGCGATCGTCGACTTCTTCGACATCCGTTTCCACGATCAGCCGGACGCAGTGCTGGTGGAAGGCGCGCAAATGCCCAGCGCCGAGTGGTTCCCAGGCGCCACCCTGAATTTCGCCGAGCACCTGCTGCGCCGTCGCGACGATGCCGTGGCGATCATTGCGATTGGCGAGAACGGCCAGCGTGAACACCTGACCTGGGCGGAACTCGCCGAGCATGTCGCCGGTTTTCAAAACAGTCTGAAAGCCGCTGGCGTCGGCCTCGGCGACCGTGTCGCCGCGTGCATGCCCAATACCTGGCAAACTCTGGTGGCCATGCTCGGCACCACCAGTCTGGGGGCGATCTGGTCTTGCTCATCACCGGACTTTGGCACCCAGGGCGTCATCGACCGCTTCGGCCAGATCGAACCGAAAGTGCTCATCACCTGCGCCGGTTATCGCTACGCCGGCAAGGACATCGATCAGACCGCCAAGGTCAATGAAATCCTCGAACGCCTGCCATCCTTGCAACAGTTGATCCTGGTGCCCTATGCCCGACCACAGGCACGCATCGAACAGTTCCACACCCGAGCCAACGTGACGCTGTGGGATGATTTTTACGACATCGGTGGCGAGCCGGATTTCGTCCCCGTGCCGTTCGCCCATCCGCTGTACATCCTCTACTCCAGCGGCACCACCGGCGTGCCGAAATGCATCGTCCACAGCACCGGCGGCGTGTTGCTGCAACACGTCAAAGAACACGGCCTGCATTGCGATCTCGGCCCCGGCGACCGTTTGTTCTACTACACGACGTGCGGATGGATGATGTGGAACTGGCTGGTCTCTGCCCTGGCTGTGGGCAGTGCAGTGGTGCTGTACGACGGCTCGCCGTTCCATCCGGACCCCCGGCGTTTGATCGACCTGATCGACGATGAACGCATCAGCGTCTTCGGCACCAGTCCAAAATTTATCGCCACCCTGGAAACCCATGGGATCAAACCGCGCGAAAGCCATGACCTGAGCAGCCTGAAAACCCTGCTTTGCACCGGTTCCGCGCTGTCGCCGCAGAGTTACGACTACGTGTATCGCGACCTCAAGAGCGACCTGTGCCTGGCCTCGATGTCCGGTGGTACCGACATCGTTTCGTGCTTTGTGAACAGCAATCCTTTTGAGCCCGTGCGTCGCGGCGAAATCCAGGGCAAAAGCCTGGGCATGGCGGTCGAAGTCTGGAATGACGACGGCAAGCCTGTGATCGGCGAGAAAGGTGAACTGGTCTGCACCCGGCACTTCCCGGCGATGCCCATTGGCTTCTGGAACGACCCGCAGCAAGAGAAGCTGCACGCTTCATATTTCAGCCAGTTCCCCGGCGTCTGGGCCCAGGGCGATTACGCCGAACAGCTGCCACACGGCGCGATGATGATCCACGGCCGCTCGGACGCGGTGCTCAACCCTGGCGGCGTGCGCATCGGTACCGCGGAAATCTATCGTCAGGTGGAGAAGGTCCCACAGGTGCTGGACAGCGTGGCCATTGGTCAGCAATGGCAGGATGACGTGCGGGTGGTGCTGTTCGTGAAGTTGCGCGACGGCGTCGAACTGGATGAAGCTTTGCAGCAGCAGATCCGCCAGGTCATCCGCGCCAACACCACACCCCGGCATGTACCGGCGAAGATTGTCGCGGTGACCGATATCCCACGGACCATCAGCGGCAAGGTCGTCGAGCTGGCGGTGCGGAACGTGGTGCATGGGCAGAAGGTGAAGAACACCGATGCGTTGGCCAATCCCGAGGCGCTGGAGCAATTTCGGGATCGGCCGGAACTGGCTTTTTAAACGGTTCGATCGAACGCTCGGGCCGGGGCTGCCGTGCCCTGTGCAAACCTCTGCGCAGTCACGGGTGTGTTCAGCGTGATCAGCACCGGATCGACAATCGCACGTTCGGGGTTTGCTTCCAGCGTGCTCCGCAGGAGGGACATGTTGCGGTCAAACCCGCCTTCGTCGGTGTACAACTGGCTCAGCAGCGAAGTGACCACCGCCAGTGAGTCGGCGTTTTCAAAGGCTTTGGCACGGGCGTGACGGGCACTGCCTCCATCTGTCACCGCAAGCTGTCCGGAGGCCAGGTTCAACAGCGACGCCACGTCCAGCGACTGGCTACCCCCAACGTTGCCGGTGTCGCGGGCATAGGCGACATCACCGATCTGCGCAGGTCCGTGAAACAGCTCATGGATCAAGTCGTCTGCGACGACGTCAAGGTTGAAACCCTGGCCGATGAAGTGACGGTTGAGATTGACGGTGTAGATTTCAACGAACTTCGCGTCGGATTGCCCGGTTGCACCTTTCCACTGCTGGTAAGCGTTCGCGTCGAAAGCGGCAATGTGGTGGGTGTCCTTGAGTGGATCTAGGACGAAGTTACTGATGGAAACGCCCGCGAAGTCCGCCCTGACCGCTCTCAAATAATTCAATAACTGATTGATTGCTTCATTCGAATCGCTTCCCATCAGCAGCCTGGCGACCAACGTGCGCTGCGCCTCAAAGTCACGGCGGATCAAGGCATTGATTGCGTTTTCGATTTTAGTCCGGGCTCGCGGCAGACTTTGTTCAATGAACTGTCGGGTGTAACTGACAGGCAATGTCTTGGTTGGGCGCGGCAAGCCGACAGGCGCCACGTAGGCAAAGTGGTCCAGTTTGGGCCCCCAGGCTTTGCCCAGGCGGTCGAGGGCATACCATTGGAGTTGGTTGCGCGCGGCCACCACTGACAGGGTCTCACCCACTGCACCACGTGGCCGCCAGCTACCCTGTCCGGTGTGGACGTGACTGGCGGCGCGGAGCAGGTCATAGGATTTGTGGCTGCCATGGAGTCTGCCCAACTGGGACTTCGCCAGTCCAAGAAGCGCTTCAGCCTGACTGCTGAAACGTAACGCGCCCTTATGGATGAGTTTGCCGGCACCATAAAACACCGTTGGCACATCATCCACGGGGTTGAAGAGGGAAACGGAGGTGACAAAGGCCAGTTTGGTCAGACGGGCGCCTTTGGACGACAGGGAGATCGCCTTCGACGAGATGCTCAGCGCTTTGGCGCCCGCCCCCACGAATGCCCCGCCCAACGCCATGGCGTCCATGACGCAACCGTAGATCCCGTCTACGACCTTGTTGTGCTCTCCGGAAGACAAATCCTCGATGCACTTTTTGAACGGAACCACCAGATTCACGATGTAATCGGCAGTCTCTTCGCCTTTTTTGCGTTCGGTTTCAAGCGCTGTCGGCACGGTGGCCATCAACTCGATTTCGTCCGATGTGCGCAACGGATGATTGTTCACAACGAACGCCGCAATTCGCGCCAGTTGCGGATTGCCAACATTCATATAAGTACTCTGCTGGCGAGCCGTTACTTGCAGTGGCGCGGGGAGTTCGCCCAGTTTTTCAATAATTGCCATGTCGCTGCTGGCGTCATTCCCGGCGAAAACGCCGTCGGTATATTCAATAACAGAAAGAGGCAACCATTCGGGGGGCACAGGTCGTTCCGGCGCATTCAGGTCCCCGGTGAAATCCATTCTCGCGGCCGTTCGCAATTTGCCTGTTGAGATGATCAGCGAGGCGAGCGTGTTGTTTCTCCGTAATTCACCCCGCAAGGTGAACAACTCATAACACACCGCCGTGTTTGCGTGAGTTGCAAACATGAAAATGCCGAAGCGTCCCTTGACAGCATCGCTACCTTGCCGGGTTTCGTAAGTCGTTGAAACAGGGACCGGCGATATTGAAAAGAAAGACTCGGTTCTGGTGGCCGGAAGACGAACGGTAAAAAAGCTGATTTTTCCGTTCAGAAAGACGTCCAGATCATGAGGAAGCATGTGTGAAAGGGCCAACTTGATGTTGCTCGTCAGTGCGTTATTCAACTGGCCGAGATAATCGCGCAATTGGCGATGGTACTCGACATTGTTGGGAGGCAGGCTCCGCAACCTTGGAAAGCGACTATAAAGGCTAGTGACGGAGGGGTCGTACCGAGTTGGTCTTTTGTAATGGGTGATACCGGCCAACAAATCTGGGGTCCCGGAAATAACTTTATCGGGAAAGACCGCAGGAAAATCCCACTGGCCACCTTCCAGATCCGCCGACATGTGCAACTCGACCATGGACATGGGGTTGGAGGACGCATAAAGGCCGGGGTGTTGATAGAGCACTTTATCGTCGAGAAAATCACACTCCGGCACCGCGCCTTGCAAGGCTTCGCGCGCGATGGTTTCGCGGTTGGGCATCGGGATGGAATAGACGCGCGCCAGATGGGTGAAGTTTTCCGCATATGCCTGGAACGCGGTGATGGCCCGCTCGGTGGTGTCCTTTGCCGCTTGAGTCAGCTCGCTTGCGCTGATAACGCTGTTGATCAGGGCCCAGTCGACGATCGGATCGATCATTGCCAAATCCCGCAGTCGGGACAGCGGCTCGCTGACAGGCTCCAGTTCGACATACGCCATGATTTGCGCATACGTCAGCACACGCGACGCGCCCTTCCTGACCGCTTCCGCCAAGGCAACGCCATGGCAAAAGGTTACCCAGGCAACCGACCCCATCGTCATCGACGATGGCACGCCCCTGACCAGAAATTCCGGCGCAATGTCCGCCAGCAGCAGATGACACGCCAGTGGCGCCGCCGCAGGATCAACCCAGCCCTTGGTATAGAGAAAGGCTTGCAGCTCTTCGCGGACCATGGCCGGCGACCGCTCTACGTTGCTCGGCGCATATAAAGCGAAACCACCGAGACTCTTGCGATCCCCGGTGCTACCAAGAGACGGATAAAGATCCAGCAACAGGCTGGTGACCAGCAGTTGCTCGAGATCTTGCGCAGAGACGTTCTGCCCGGGATGCGCGCCGAACCAGTCCGACGCTTCCAGAATCTCCCTGGCACAGGCCTGGGCCAGCGGATGCTTGACCAACGCGACGATCCGCTCGGCGGCATTATCGTGTGTCGCAACGGCGCGTCCCGTTTCGCGGTACAACATGTCCAGCAGTCTGGTGTTCTGGGTAACACGCTGAGTAACCTGCCGAATGGCGGTCCGTTGCTCAGCCGACAAGACGGCTAACGATGAATCATCCGTAACCAACTGCCCCCAATAGTGCCCCAACTCATCGACATCAGGATCAAACTCGAAAAGCGCGATCAGGTTTCTGGTTTCGCTCGCGTTCGTTGGAACCGTCAGGCCATGAAACCTCAGCCATTGGTCCACATCGACGAAATCTTCGGTGTAAATGTATCCACCGGCTTGCCTGGCAATATCACCTACCACCAGCAGCTTTTGATAATAGTGCGACGCCTGGACGATATTCACGTCGACGACTTCCCACACTTGCCGATCTTTTCGGAATATCTCAAGTCCGCCGTTTTCGTTAATACGGGTTGCCGCCATATTCTCCGGACGGTGGCGACGGAGTTCGTCCATTACGACCGTGTAGTTGGCCAGGTTATTCCATGCCACTCGCCCCGGCATATGGACTTCATACAGCGAAGAACCTTTTGCCAGCTCAAACTCATAACCTTGCCAATGGTACGGTCCTTCATCCTCTTGATCTTCGAAGACACTTTGCAACAAGCGCGCGACCACTTGTCGTTCAGCGGCATCGGCCCTTAACCACTGGTGCTGGACTTCGGAAACGGCTCCGGACAACGGATAGTCTTTATATTTCAACTTAACAACCATGAAACAACCTTATGTATTTAGTTCACTGATTCATTAATCGAAGGTGAATCCTGACCCACCAAAAATTAACTAAACAGTAAAACTTCATAAGACAACATTTCATCGTCGCCGCCTTACCCACCTCATCAATCCACTAACCCCCAGTCCCCATTGGGCGCATTGACGGTCGAAGGCCCACCGCCATACAGCTTGAGGCGCAACTTCAGATTGCTCAGCGAGTCCGCATTTTTTAGCGCCTCTTCCTCACTGATTGCGCCTTCCATCACCAGTGCATACAGTGCGCCATCGAACGTCTGCATACCGAACTCTGCGGACTTTTCCATGATGTCTTTAAGTTCGTCCAGTTGATTGCGCCTTATCAAGTCACCGATCGTGGGTGTTCCCAACATCACTTCCACTGCCGCCCTGCGCTGACCGTCAAGGGTCCGCACCAATCGTTGGGAAACAAACGCTTTCAGATTGTTGCTCAAGTCATGCAGCAACTGCTTCCGCCGCTCTTCGGGAAAGAAATTGATGATGCGGTCCAGCGCCTGATGGGCGTTGTGCGCGTGCAACGTCGAGATCACCAGATGGCCCGTATCGGCAAACGCCAGCGCGTGCTCCATGGTTTCGCGGTCGCGGATTTCGCCGATCAGTACCACGTCCGGGGCCTGGCGCAGGGTGTTTTTCAGGGCAGCATGAAAACTGCGGGTATCGACGCCGACCTCGCGCTGGTTGATGATCGACTGCTTGTGCCGATGGATGTACTCGATCGGGTCTTCGATGGTGACGATATGGCCAGTGCTGTGGCGGTTGCGGTAATCGATCAGCGCCGCGAGGGAGGTTGACTTGCCGCAATCGGTGGCGCCGACGAACAGTATCAATCCTTGTTTGAGCATCACGGTTTCGAGCAGCACAGCCGGTAGTTTGAGGTCTTCGAAACGCGGGATGTCGAGCTTGATGTTGCGTGCCACGATTGACACATCGTTGCGTTGCTTGAAGATGTTGACCCGAAAGCGCCCGACACCCGCCAGGGAGATTGCCAGGTTCATCTCCAGTTCCCGATCGAACTCCAGGCGCTGTTCGGCGTCCATGATGGACTCGGCAATGGCCGCGACTGCTCCCGGCTTGAATGGCTGGTCGGTCAGCGGCTTGAGCACACCGTCGAACCGCGCACTGGGTGGTGCGCCGGTGGAAAGATAGAGATCGGATCCATTCCGGTCAGACAGTATCTGCAACAGTGCATCGATTTCCATGGCAAAAAACACCCGCGAAGCATTCAATGAAAAAGTAATGACCCATGGCAGGTCATCCAGCGTCTACCGCCCTGCAAGGATAGTAGACGCCGCGCCACCGACTTAAGTGCAGGACAATTTGATGAACGCAACACTGACGGGCAGCGATGCACAGGCCTTGATCGCCAGACTGGACTGGACACGCACCCCGCTGGGCGCTGCCAGCACCTGGCCACAGAGCCTGCGCACTGCCGTGGACATCGTGATTCATTCACCGATGCCGATGCTGTTGCTGTGGGGGCCGCACCTCACGCAGATCTACAACGACGGCTTCGCCCTCCTCGCCGGCAGCAAGCATCCACACGCTTTCGGACAACCGACGCACCAGATCTGGCCAGAACTTCAGGACTTTACCAACCCCATTTACAGCGCTGTCCTACAAGGCCAGGTGCGTACCTACAGCGAACAACGTTTTACCTTGCAGCGCGACGAAGGTGATTCCGACTTCTGGCTGGACCTGACCTACAGCCCGATCCGCGATGAAAACGCTGAGGTTGCTGGCATTCTGGTCACCGCCATCGAAACCAATGAACGCCGACGCATCGCGCTGGAACTGGAACAGCGGTCGGCCGCCAGTCTCAAGGCCCAGCACGAAACCGAACAGCGCCTGCAACTGGCGCTGGCGGCCACCGACGCCGTCGGCACCTGGGATTGGGACATCGGCGAAGATCGCTTCATCGCCGATGCGCATTTCGCCGAACTGCACAACATCGACCCGCTGCTCGCCAGTCAGTTGCCCATCAGCGCCTACCTCCAGGCCGTGCACCCGGAAGATCGCGCCATGGTCACCCGCAGCATCAAATATTCCATCACCCACGGCACCGAATACGCCGAGGAATATCGCTTGCTGCAACCCAGCGGTCACCTGCGCTGGGTGTTTGCCCGCGGTCGCTGCTACAAGGACCACCATGGCCGGCCGATCCGCTTCCTTGGCGCCGCGCTGGATCTGACCGAACGCAAGCTCACCGAGCAAGCCCTGCGCCAGAGCCAGACCGAGTTGCAGCTGATCATCAACGCCATGCCCATCCTGATCAGCTACGTGGACAGCGAGGAACGCTTTCGCTTGAACAACGCCGCTTATCTGGACTGGTATGGCCTGACACCGCAGGAACTCTATGGCCGCACCATTCGTGAAGTGCTGGGCGAAGAAGCCTATGCCTTGCGCGCCGAACACATTGCCCTGGCGCTGACGGGCAAGTCTTGCTGTTTCAGCATCAATACCCCGCACCGGGACGGCAGTAACCGCCATGCCTTGATGAATTACTTGCCGCGCCACGGTGCCGACGGCACGGTGAATGGTTTCTACATCTTTGTCATTGACGAAACCGAGCGCAAACAGACGGAAGAAGCCCTGCGCAATCTCAACGATACCCTTGAGGAACGGGTCGCGGCCCGCACCCAGCAATTGGCCGAAGCCAACCAACGGCTGCAAAACGAGATGTTCGAGCGTGAACGCGCGGAAGACGCCTTGCGCCATGCACAGAAAATGGAGGCGGTCGGGCAGCTCACCGGCGGCATCGCCCACGACTTCAACAACATGCTGACCGGGATCATCGGCAGCCTCGATCTGATGCAGCGCTATATCGCGGAAGGGCGCGCCGCCGAGATTGGCCGTTTCACCGAAGCCGCGGTGTCCTCGGCCAATCGTGCCGCCGCCCTGACCCATCGGCTACTGGCGTTTTCCCGGCGTCAGTCGCTTGATCGCCGGCCGCTGAACGCCAATGACCTGGTGCACTCCCTGGAAGACTTGTTCAGCCGGACCAAGGGCGATCACATCGAACTCAAACTGCTGCTGGCCGGCGAGGTCTGGCCGGTGAGCACTGACGTCAGCCAACTGGAAAACGCTCTGCTCAACCTCGTCATCAACGCCCGGGACGCCATGCCCGATGGCGGCGAGTTGCTGATCGAAACCGCCAACGTTTACCTCGACGGCAGCGACATCACCACGTTGGAACCGGTCAAGGCCGGGGATTACGTGATGATTGCCGTCAGCGATAACGGCACCGGGATGACACCGTCGGTGCTGGCCAAGGCGTTCGACCCGTTCTTCACCACCAAACCCATCGGCCAGGGTACCGGCCTTGGATTGTCGATGATTTATGGGTTCGCCCAGCAGTCGGGCGGACATGTCAGCCTGTTCAGTTTGCCGGGCAAGGGCACCAGCGTTCGCCTTTACTTGCCCCGATTGCACGCCACGGAACCGGAAAAAGTACTGCTGCCGTTCACGGGCGAGGCTCCGGCGGCGATTGCCGGCGAAACCGTGGTGTTGGTGGAAGACGACCCGGCGGTGCGCATGCTGGTGCTCGACCTGCTCAACGAGCTGGGTTATCACGCCCACGAAGCCGAGGATGCGAAGACCGCCCTGCCCTTGCTGGAATCCGACCTGAGGGTCGATCTGCTGGTGACCGACGTAGGCCTGCCGGGCATGAACGGTCGGCAACTGGCAGAGATCGCTCGCCAGCACCGCCCCGAACTCAAGGTCCTGTTCATGACCGGTTACGCGGAGAAAGCCGCCGAACGCCAAGGCTTCCTGGAAGAAGGCATGGACATGGTCGCCAAACCGTTTTCCATTGACCTGTTGGCCAACAAGATTCGCACGATGATCGGCCAACCCGAGTGAGTTGAGGCATAATCGCGCGCCCCGCTGGCATCAACATAGCCACCACCGTTGCAAGGTATGCCCCCATGAAAGCTCAAGCCCGCCATATTCTGGTGAAAACCTCGGAAGAAGCCGAGCAGCTCAAACAACGCATCGCCAAGGGCGAAGCCTTTGATGTGCTGGCCAAGAAGTACTCCACCTGCCCGTCCGGCAAACGCGGGGGCGACCTGGGTGAAGTGCGGCCCGGGCAAATGGTCGGGGTGATCGACGCAGTGATCTTCAAAAAACCGCTGCGGGTGGTGCATGGACCGATCAAGAGCAAGTTCGGGTATCACCTGGTGCAGGTGTTTTACCGGGATTGATGGGTTTGGCTTAAAGGCCCTGTGGCGAGGGAGCTTGCTCCCGCTGGGCTGCGTAGCGGCCCCAATTTACGGCTGCTGCGCACCCGAACGGGAGCAACCTCCCTTGCCACAAAAGCTTATTTCAATCTTTGGGAATCAGTGCTCCAGGCACTTGAATCACCCGACTCGCCAACCGATGCCCCGCCTCGGCCGCCTCAACCGCACTTCCACCCTTGAGCCGACTGGCCAAATACGCCGCGCTGAACGAATCCCCCGCCGCCGTGGTGTCCACCACGCGCTCGACCTTCTGCGCGGGCACCTCGAACGACTCGCCATCACAGCGAATCAGACACGCCTCGGCGCCACGCTTGAGCACCACTTCGGGGGTGCCAATCTGCTCGTAAGCGGCAAACACCGCCTCGCCATCGGAAAAATGAAACAGCGCCTGCTCGTCATCGACGGTCAGCAACGCCAGATCGACATAGGGCAAGACGCTGCGATAAGCCGCCCGCGCCTCTTCGACTGACGCCCACAAGCGTGGCCGGTAGTTGTTGTCGAACACGATCCGCGCATCCCGCTGACGGGCCTCGATCAGGGTTTCCAGCAGTTTCACCCGACCTTGCACGCCGAGCACCGCCAGGGTGATGCCGCTGAAATACAGCACGTCGTAATCCGGCAGCGCGGCCAGGATCGGCGCGGCGGCCGGGGTGGTGAAGCAGTCGCGCACGGCCGCTTCGTTACGCCAATAGAGGAAGCGGCGCTCGCCCGCCGCATCAGTCTGGATGCAGTACAAACCGGGCAGTCGTCCGGGCAGGCGCTGAACCATGCCCAACCCGATGTGTTCGTCGGCCCAGGTCTGGCACATGGCATCGCTGAAACTGTCGTCGCCCAGTGCAGTGACGTAATCGACGATGCCGCGGGTGCCGAGTTCCCGGGACAGGTAGACCGCAGTGTTCAAGGTATCGCCGCCGAAGCTCTGTTGCAGCGTGCCATCGGCGCGTTGTTGCAGCTCGATCATGCACTCGCCGATCAAGGCGATGCGCGGGGTGTTGGGGCCGAGGGTGTTGATGGTGTTCATTGTTGTGGGGTCTCTGGTATTGCGGTGTTGTCTGGGAGGATGCCATCGCGATCAGGCTCACTCCCACATTGGATCTTCAGTGTTCACAAGATCCCTGTGGGAGCCGGCTTGCTGGCGAAGGCCGCGCCTCGGTCCGAAGCCTAGAAACAGGTTTCCATTGTTTCGATGACGTTCAGCTGCTCATCCACCAGACACCCCGTGCGCCACTTGTCGAACGTCAGGCACGGGTGCGAAGTGCCGAACGAAATGATGTCGCCCACCCGCAACTCAACCCCCGGCGCCACGGTCATGAACGCGTGCTGGTCCATCACCGCCGTCACTTTGCAGGCGCTGACATCGTCGCCGGTGGCAGGCACCACGCCGGCCTTGTAACGCAGCAGCGGCACCGGCAACCCCGCGTCGTAGGCGACGTCGCGTTTGCCCAGGGCGATCACCGCGAAACCCGGCTCCGGCAACGACTGCACATGCGCCCAGACTTCCAGCGCCGGGCGCAGGCCCTCGTGCAGATCGCTGCGGCGGTCGAGCACGCAGCATTGCGCTTCCTTGTAGATGCCATGGTCGTGAGCCACGTAGCTGCCGGGGCGCAACACACTGAGGAAACGTCCACCCGCGTTCTGCGTTTCGAAGGATTCGGCGATCAAGTCGTACCAGGCCGAACCCGACGCGGTGATGATCGGCTTGGGAATCGCAAAGGCGCCGCTGTCCTGCAACTGCACGGCCAGACGCACCAGGGAGGCGGCGAATTCACGAATGCCTGTGACCGCATGATCACCGTGGATCACGCCCTCGTAGCCTTCGATGCCGGTCAGTGCCAGCGCCGGTTGGGCGTTGATGGCTTTGGCCAGCGCGATCACTTCGTCTTCACTGCGGCAACCGCAACGACCACCGACCACGCCGTACTCGATCATCACGTTCAGGCGCACACCGCGCGAGGCGAAGTACGCGCCCAGGTCAGCGACGTTGTCCGGGTGATCGACCATGCAATGGAAGTCGAACGTCGGGTCCGCCAGCAAGTCGGCGATCAGCGCCATGTTCGGCGTACCGACCAATTGGTTGGCCATCAGCACCCGACGCACACCGTGGGCATAGGCCGCGCGGGTTTGCGTGGCGCTGGCCAGGGTGATGCCCCAGGCGCCGGCGTCCAGTTGGCGCCGGAACAGCGCGGGCGTCATGCTGGTTTTGCCGTGGGGCGCGAGTTCGGCGCCGCTGTTGCTGACAAACGCCTGCATCCAGCGAATGTTGTGTTCCAGCGCTTCGCGGTGCAGCACCAGCGCAGGCAGGCTGACGTCGCGCACGAGATTGGCGCCAGTCTGGGCAAAGCCCTTTTCCACAGCGGCAGTGTTTTGGGCAGAAGACATGGTCGAACTCCTCACATTCGCGGCTGCAGACAGCCGCTTTTATTCGTTGATACGCCGGGCCAGGCTATTGGCGCTGTCGATCAGCACCCGGCGATAGTCGTTGTAATTGTTCTTGGCGTCGTCCCGTGGGGCGACGATGCACAGGGTCGCAATGGCCACGCCGCTCGGGTCTTTGACCGGGGCGGCGAAGCAATGGGTGAAGGTGTCGGCGACGCTATCGAAAGAGAAGAAGCCATCGATACCGGCCTGACGGATTTCCTTGAGAAACTGCTCCAGCGGCAGGCGTTCGCCGTCGGGCAGGATGAAGTCGTCGTGGTCGATCAGGTCAATGATCTCCTGATCACTCAGGTGCGCCAGCAGCAGGCGCCCGGACGCAGTCCAGGGGATTGGCGCGTTCTCGCCGATGTCCGAGGAAATACGGAAATGCCGCTCGCCCTCTTTCATCAGCGCGACGGTGTATTTGCGCCCGTTAAGCAGGCACATCTGCGCGGTTTCATGGGTCTGGCTGACGATGTCCTGCAAAGCGTGATCGGCTTCGCGGGTCAGGTCGAAATGGCGCAAATGCGCTTGCCCGAGAAAGTACAACTGACGGCCGAGGTAGACGTGACCGTCCTTGCCCACGGGTTCGAGAATGCGACGTTCCAGCAGGGAAGCGACCAGTTCGTAGATCGTGGATTTCGGGCTGTCGATGCCGCTGGCGATTTCATTCGGGCGCAGCGGTTTGCCGACTTCCTTGAGGAAATCGAGGATATCGAACGCCCGGTCCAGACCGCGAGCCCGGCGCTTGATGGTGTCTTCGGTCATGTCAGTGGTTCCCATACAAATTCGCCGGGGAGTTTACCGCTAATGATCGTTCCCACGCTCGGCGTGGGAATGCCTCAATGGACGCTCTGAGTCCGCTTTGCGACGCGGAGCGCCCCGGGCTGCATTCCCCCGCAGAGCGTGGGATCGATCATTAGGCTCAGGCCTTTTTCTTGTACGCGATGCAGTCGATCTCGACCTTGCAATCGACCATCATGTTCGCCTGCACACAGGCCCGGGCTGGTGCGTGCTCGCTTTTGAAGTACTCGGAGAAGACCTTGTTGAAACTGGTGAAATCCCGCGGATCCTCCAGCCACACGCCAGCACGCACCACGTCTTCCAGGCCATAACCGGCCTCTTCGAGAATCGCGATCAGGTTCTTCATGGCCTGGTGGGTCTGCTCGACGATGCCACCGGTAATGATCTCGCCGTCCACCGCCGGCACCTGCCCGGAAACGTGCAGCCAGCCATCGGCTTCAACGGCTCGGGCGAAAGGGCGAGGCTGACCGCCAGCGGCGGTGCTGCCGGTGCCGTAACGAGTAATGCTCATGAGTGTTTCTCCTGATCGAAAAAATATAAAAGTTAAAACCGCGTGTTCTTGAGAAATTCGGCAAGACGCGGCGATTGCGGGCGTTCGAACAGCTCCTTGGGAGGCCCCTGCTCCTCGATCCGCCCCTGGTTCATGAAGACGATCTTGTCCGAGACCTCGAAGGCAAAACGCATCTCGTGGGTGACCAGCAACATGGTCATGCCTTCGTCGGCCAGGCCCTTGATCACGTTCAGCACTTCGCCGACCAGTTCCGGGTCCAGGGCCGAGGTCACTTCGTCGAACAGCATCAGGCTCGGGTTCATCGCAATCGCCCGGGCAATCGCCACGCGCTGTTGCTGACCGCCGGACAACTGGCCGGGATAGTGATCACGACGCTCCAGCAGGCCAACCCGCTCCAGCCATTTCTCCGCCAGCGCCACCGCTTCGTCCTTGTGCAGTTTCTTGACCTTGAGCAAGCCAAGAGTGACGTTCTGCAGTGCGGTCAGGTGCGGGAACAGGTTGAACTGCTGGAACGCCATGCCGGTCATTGCCCGGTGCCGGGCGATGACTTTTTCCGGGTGACGCACGCGCTTGCCGTTGACCTCGTCATAGCCGATGGACTCGCCATCGAGCACGATCTGCCCGCCCTGGAATTCTTCGAGCATGTTCACGCAACGCAGCAGCGTGGTCTTGCCCGAGCCGCTGGAGCCGATCAGCGTGACCACGTTGCCGCGCTGCATGGTCAGGTCGACGCCCTTGAGCACTTCAAGCTTGCCGTACTGTTTGTGCAGGCCGCGAATGTCCAGCAGGGCCTGGTTCTGTGTCGAAACTTGAGGTTGAGTCATGGCAAGGCCACCCGCTTTTCAATGTGCCGGCCGAGTAATTCGATGGCGTAGTTGATGACGAAAAACAGAAATCCGGCGAACAGGTAAAACTCCAGCGTCATGAAGGTGCGCGCGATGATCTGCTGCGTGCTGAGCAACAATTCCGCCACACCGATGACCGACAGCAAGGTCGACGCCTTGACGATTTCGGTCGACGAGTTGACCCAGGTCGGCAGGATCTGCCGCAACGCCTGAGGCAACAACACGTAGCCGAGCGCCTGATAAAACGTCAGGCCGATGGCCTTGCTTGCCTCCATCTGGCCACTGGGCAACGCTTGCAACGCGCCGCGCACAATCTCCGCGACGTGGGAGCCGCAGAACAGCGTCAGCCCCAAGGCACCGGCCTGAAACGCGCTGATTTGCCAGCCCAATGCGGGCGCCATGTAGAAGCAGGCCAGCACCAGTACAAACACTGGTGTGCCGCGAATAATGTCCACGTAAAACCGGAACGGTGCGCGCATCCAGAACTTGCCGTAGGTCAGCACCAGACCGGTAACAATACCGACCATCGTACCCAGCAAAATCGCCAGGGCCGAGACCTGCACACTGGTCAAAAAGCCCTGCCACAGAACTTCCCGCGCCACCCATAACTCATGCAACCAACTGGGGGATTCGTACATGGTGGCCTCCTATCGGCGGATCGCCAGACGCTGCTCGAGGTAACGCAGCATCATGGCAATGAGGTAACAGGCCGCAACATAGAGCGCTGTGGTCACCAGCCAGGTTTCGATCACCCGGTAGCTCTCGACATTGATCTTGCGTGCGTAGTAAGTCAGCTCCGGCACCGCAATCGCGGCGGCCAGCGAGGTGTCCTTGAACAGCGAAATGAAGTTGTTCGACAAGGCCGGCAACACATTGCGCAGCATCACCGGCACGGTGACGTAGGCCTTGACCTGCCACTCGCCCAACCCGATCGCCAGGCCCGCTTCACGCTGCCCCTTGGGAATGCTCAACAAGCCACCACGGAACACTTCAGTCAGGTACGCCCCGGCGTAAAGCGACAGGGTGATGATGAACGACGGGATCTTGTCCAGCCGGATCCCCAGGCTCGGCAAGGCGAAGTAGATCAACAGAATCAACACCAGAATCGGCGTATTACGGACCACCGTCACATACACCGACGCCAGCACCCGCAATGCACGGTGCTTTGACAGCAAAGCAAACGCCATCATCAGGCCGATCACGCAACCGATGGCGATCGACACCAGCGCCAGCTCAAGGCCCAGACCGAGCCCCGCCAGCAAGGTGTCGAAATCGCGCCACACGGCGGCAAAGTTCAACTGATAGTTCATGGTCAGCAGTACCTTGAACGGGGCGCGTCATCGGCGCCCCGCTCTCACGGGATCATTTGAATTCGACAGGGAAACCGATGGCCGGGGTTGGCAGATCTACACCGAACCATTGCTTGAAGGACGCCGCGTAAGTCGGGAACTCAACGCCGGTCATGGCTTCATGCAAGGTGGTGTTGACGAAGTTCAGCCAGTCCTGATCGCCGCGCTTGACCGCGCAGGCGTAGGTCTGCGGGCTCCAGGCGTAGGCCGGGCTGCGATAGCGGCCAGGGTTCTGCACCATCAGGTATTTCACCGACGATTGATCGGTGGCGGCGGCGTCGGCCCGGCCGGAATTCACGGCCTGATACATCAGATCAACACTGTCGTACTGATCGACCTTGGCCTTGGGCAAGGCTTGATGCACCAGCTCTTCGGCGTACACGTTCTGCAGCACCGCCACGGTCACGCTGTCGTTGGCGGCCTTGAGGTCTTCGATTTCCTTGTACTTGCTGTTGGCCGGCAGCAGCAGTCCGACACCTTCGCGGTAGTACGGCAGGGTGAACGCCACTTGCTGGGCACGGCTGGCGGTCACGGTGATGAACTGGCAACTGATGTCGACCTTGTCCGTCAGCAGGTTGGGAATCCGCGCATCGGACGACTGCACCACGAATTCAACCTTGGTCGGGTCATTGAACAAACCCTTGGCAATCATTTTCCCGATATCAATATCAAACCCCTGCAACTTGCCATCCGCTCCCTGGAAGTGCCACGGCGCATTGGTACTGCCCGTGCCCACGATCAGTTTCCCGCGGGCCAGCACGCTATCGAGCTTGCTGTCCGCCGCCTGGGCCACGCCCATGGCAGCAGCCGAAGCAGCGACAAGAAAAATACACGCTTTAAACAAGGAAGGTCGGCGTTGCATGGCAAGCACTCCAGGGTGATGTTTATTCCGCTATACCGGACATAGGTGTGTAACAACGGAATAGACAGCAGAAAGTGTGCCACAGGTTGCGAGGGGAATGTCGGGTAGATTGGAAAGTGTTGTGAATCAAATGGATGGGTGAACGTTAAAAATGCACGTTACGAAACGCACAGGGGAACGAACGCTACCTTTGGCTACACGGTTCGGGTACTTGCACCACATTCGTCTTGAGGCGGTTCAAATTGGGGCAGCGTGTTACCTGTAATTTCTGACAGTAGACCCACCCGTCTCCGATCCTTTACCGTCGACAGACACTCAATGCACAGTGAAAAAGGAGTTCACCATGCGCTCGGCTGCCCACAACACGCTGGCCCCGACCTACCGCAAAGCCCTGAAAACCTGGCGCCCAGTGATTTTGTACTTCGGCAGCCAGCACTGTCCTGCCTGCGAAATGGCTGGGCCGGTCTTTCGTGGGATCGCCGAGACTTATCGGCACCAAGCGCACATCTACATGCTGAACACGGTTGACTCGCCTCGACACCCGAACGTCACCGGTACGCCGACTGTGCTGTTTTATAAGGACGGGAAACTGCTGAAGAAGCTCAAGGGGATCGGCACTGAGGAAGCGTTGAGGGCGGATTTCGCCAGGCACATTGGCAGGGTGAAACCGGCGAGGGAGAAGCGTAAACCGACGCACGATATGACATGGTTGCGACGGACCTTGCGCCGGCTGTGCACGGTGCCTCGTGCCACTGAGCGGTTGAATCGTCGGGTTTGCTGTTAGGTTGGGGCATTGGTGGCGTTGGGTAGATTGCTTTCGCGAGCAGGCTCGCTCCTACATTGGATCTTCAGTGTTCACAAGATCCCTGCTCGCGAAAGCTTTTGGCCTTAGCGATTTTTGACCTGCTCGATGTACCTGGACACCGCCGCCGATTTCTCGAACCGTCGATGAATCAACGACAACCACGACGTCGCCTCGCAGCCCTTGATCGTGCGGTACAACACACCGGGCAACCCGACATGCCCGACCACCGACGCCGGCACGACCGCCACGCCCTGCCCCAACGATACCAGCGCGATCACTGCCACCAGCCCGCCCGGCTGCGCGCCCAGTTTCGGTGCAAACCCGCCCTCGGCGGCGACTTGCAAAGTGCCGCTGATTTGCTCCGGCAGGATGAACGTCTCGTTTTGCAGATGCTCCGGAGCAATCTCTGGCAGTCGGCACAACCAGGACTCGGAGGACAGCGCCAGCACAAAGCCTTCTGAGTCCAGACGAATAGCCTCCAGTCCGTCGGGCAGGGTCATCGGTGAGCGGACATAGCCCACATCAAATCGCCCCTCGACCACCATGGCTGGCAATGACGCCATAGGGCTTTCCCGAACATTCAAGCTGACGTCCGGGCATTCACGACCAAAAGCCTGCACCTGTTTTTGCAGCACCCCCGAGTACACCGCCGACGCCACGTAACCGAGTTCGATATGGCCAATATCCCCGCGTCCGGCCCGTTGGGCATTGTGCTGGGCGTACTCGAATTGCCGCACCGTCGCCTCGGCTTCGATCATTAACGCCGCGCCGGCCTCGGTCAGGCTGACTTCACGTGTCTGGCGCACGAACAGTCGCGTGCCGAGTTCGTTCTCCATGTCCTGGATCTGCCGGGTCAAGGTCGGCGGCGCGATACCGAGTTGTTCGGCGGCGCGGGTAAAGTTGCCTTGCCGGGCAACGGCCAGAAAGTAGCGGAAATGCCGTATGTCCATGGGTGCATTAGCTCAAAGGTAATGAAGTCCCGGTGCCGGGCTAACAGAGCCGACAATCGACCGCGATAAGCTCAATGGCAATCACAGTAGAGAGCCAACGCCATGTACGTCAAACACCTTTGCGCCGCCACAATCAACGACCTTGCCCAAAAGGCAATCAGGCCGTGAGCCGGGTCAGTCCGCGCCTGACGCTGCTGACGGCCTCCGGCGTCTGCTCGCTGATCGTGCTCGACACCAACATCGTCGCCGTCACCCTGCCGACCATCGCACGGGACCTTGGCGCGGACTTTGCCGACATTGAATGGGTGGTCAGCGCTTACATGCTGGCGTTCGCAGCGTTGTTGCTGCCCGCCGGGAGCATCGCCGACCGCTTTGGCCGGCAGAAAACCCTGCTCTGGGGGCTGGGGATTTTCATCCTTGCCTCCATCGGTTGCGGCGCGGCGCCCACGGCGTTGTTCCTTGACATTGCGCGGGCGGTCAAGGGTGTCGGCGCGGCACTGTTGCTGACCTCGGCCCTAGCCTCCATCGGCCACACCTTTCACGATGAAGTCGAACGGGCCAAGGCCTGGGCGTTCTGGGGTGCGTGCATGGGCGTGGCGATGACCGCTGCGCCGACGGTCGGCGGGCTGATCACCGAATATGTTGGCTGGCGCTGGATCTTCTACCTCAACCTGCCGGTGGGCGCATTCTTGATGTTCATGGTATGGCGCGCCGTGCCGGAATCCAGGGACCCCCAATCGGCGCGACTCGATCCCTGGGGCAGCCTGGCGTTCAGTGCGAGTTTGCTGTGCCTGATCTGGGGCTTGATCGAAGCCAATCGAATCGGTTGGAGCAACCCGCTCACCTACGCCCGGATCATCGGGGGCGCGCTGCTATTGGGGCTGTTTGTACTGATTGAGCGGATGCAACAGCGGCCGATGGTCGACCTGAAATTATTCAGGCATCCGCGTTTCATCGGCGCCCTCCTTGGCATGTTTGCCTACGCCGGTTGCGCTCAGGTGATGATGACGTTGCTGCCGTTCTACCTGCAAAACGGCCTGGGCTTCTCGGCCATCGCGTCGGGGCTGGGGATGTTGCCGTTTGCCGTGACCATGTTGATTTGCTCGCGCATCGGCGCTCGGCTGGCCAATCGACTTGCCCCAGCCACGCTGATGGCGGCGGGTTTGACCCTGGTCGGCAGCGGCAACCTGCTCAGCGCCTGGGCCGTCAGCAGCGGCGGCTACTTGCCCTTCGCACTGGCCATCGCCGTGACGGGCGCCGGTGCCGGCCTACTCAATGGCGACACGCAAAAGAACATCATGGCCTGCGTCCCTCGCGAGCGCACCGGCATGGCCTCAGGCATGAGCACCACCATGCGTTTCAGCGCGATCGTGCTGGCCATCGGTGTCTTTGGCGCGCTGCTGTCCAGCCACACCGAATTGCTGTTGCGCACCAGCCTGTCGACGCAGGGTCCGCAATGGCTCGGCCAGAACCAGGGCATTGCCTCACGGGTGGTCGCAGGAGACATGACGGCGGCGATGAACCTGCTGCCGGAAACCGCGCGTGCGTTGGTCGAGCCACTGGCGCGTCAGGCCTTCGTCGGCGGCTTCAGCCTGCTGCTTCTGGTCGCGGGTTTGCTGGCCCTGCTGGGGGCACTGGTGGTCGGCACGCTGATGCGCAATCCGATCCCTGCGCCGAAAAGTTTTTCCCTGAGCCTGGAATAAACCCCAACGGGGCTCGTCGTACTGCCACTGAAATCGTTCAGTAGTCATTATGAGAGCCCCATCATGAAACGCATTCTGTCCGCCCTGTTTCTCATCAGCCTGAGCGGTGTTGCAGCGGCCGCCTCCGTCGACAACTCCAGCACGCCGAAAGTCGAGGACTACAAGTACTCGACGCCGCTCCATATCGCCAAAGTACTTAACATGACCCGCGACGATGGTTGCGGTCCCCTGCCACGGGAGATGACTTACATTGATACTGCGGGCACCACCCATGTCCTGCGTTACCAGGCCTTTGGCGATAACTGCCTCGGTCAAAATTAATGCTGGATCAACGCCAGCACTCGCTCGGCATTCTCACCGCACGCCATTCCTTCGGGCCGCGTCTGGATGTTCTCGATCAACCCCAGCAACTGCGCCTTGTTTTGCGCCAGGTGCAGTTGCATCGCTTCGATCTGTTCGACTTTGCGCCCCAGGCTCGCCACCAGTGCATCGTCGTCGAACTCGCCTGTTACGGTGTCTGGCAACAATAACTTGAGCTCGTCGAGGCTGAACCCGGCCTGCTGTGCGCACTGAATAATCTTCAGGGTTTGCAGAACTTGCGGCGGGTAACGCCGATAGCCGTTGGCCATGCGCTCCACTTGCCGGATCAGGCCTTGAGCCTCGTAGAACCGAATGCGCGACGCGTTCAACCCGCTCAATTGCGCCAATTCACCAATCTTCATCTCGGCCTCATTTGCCTGCTTGACATTAAAGTTAACTTTAAGCTTAGCCTCTTCGCATTACTGATGAGGAGTCAAGCATGTCACCCTTTCAAACGCTGAAGTTACCCAACGGCCAGACCCTCGACAATCGCATCGCCAAAGCTGCGATGGATGAGAACCTTGCCGATACCGGACAAGCGCCTTCTACTGCGCTGCTCAAGTTGTATCAGGCTTGGGCCGAAGGTGAAACGGGCCTGTTGCTGACCGGCAACGTGATGATCGATCGCCGCGCCATGACCAGCCCTGCAGGTGTCGTGCTGGAAGACGAGCGCCATCTTGAGCTGTTCCGTCAGTGGGCCACCATTGGCCGCTCCGGTGGCGCGCATGTGTGGATGCAGCTCAACCATCCCGGGCGCCAGATCATGGCCAACCTCGGTCAGCAAGCCTGGGCACCCTCCGCCGTGGCGCTGGACCTGGGTTCTTTTTCCAAGATGTTTGCCGAGCCCAAACCGATGTCGGAAAGCGATATCGCCGAGGTTATCCAACGCTTCGCCACCAGTGCCGCCCTTGCAGAAAAAGCCGGTTTCACCGGCGTGCAGATTCACGCGGCACACGGCTACCTGATCAGCCAGTTTCTGTCGCCCTTGACCAACCGTCGGGCTGACCAGTGGGGCGGCTCCCTGGAGAATCGCGCCCGGCTGTTGCTGGCCGTGGTCAGCGCCGTTCGCCAAGCGGTGTCGCCTCAGTTTTGCGTCTCGGTAAAGCTCAACTCGGCAGACTTCCAGCGCGGCGGTTTCGACGCTGACGACGCCCGCCAAGTGATCCAGTGGCTCAACGACCAACCACTGGATTTGCTCGAACTCTCTGGGGGCAGCTACGAAGCACCAGCCATGCAAGGCGATGCCCGCGACGGCAGGACCCTGGCCCGAGAGGCGTACTTTCTGGAAATGGCCGGCGAACTGGCTAGCGTTGCGAGCATGCCGGTGATGGTAACGGGTGGGATTCGACGTCTGGCCATCGTCGAACAGGTGCTCGACAGCGGCATCGCCATGGCCGGTATCGGCACGGCGCTCGCCATTGAACCGCAGCTGGTCAAACGCTGGCGCGAAGGCCAGGACAGCCACCCGCAATTGCCGCCGATCCTCTGGAAACGTAAACCGCTGGCCGCCCTGGCGAACATGGCCGTAGTGAAGTTCCAGCTCAATCGCCTGAGCCGCGGACGCAAGACCCGGCCACAGGTTTCAGCGCTATGGGCGCTGATCGTTGATCAGCTGTATCTCGCCCGGCGCACGCGTCAGTACCGGCAGGCGATGGGCAAGTAATCTCAAATCGGGGTGAGTCATGGTTGCCGCAGCGTTGTCCTCTTTTAACCCTGAGGACCATTCATTAACCACTGGAGCACCCCATGGCGAAAATCACCCTTGCCCAGCAACTGGCGACCACCCTTGAACAAGCAGGTGTGAAACGCATCTGGGGCCTGACGGGCGACAGCCTCAATGGCCTGACCGAAGCCCTGCGCACCATGGACAGCATCGAGTGGATGCACGTGCGCCACGAGGAAGTCGCCGCGTTCGCCGCCGGCGCCGATGCGGCGGTTACCGGGGAACTGGCGGTCTGCGCCGGGAGTTGCGGGCCGGGCAATCTGCACTTGATCAACGGGCTCTTCGATTGCCATAAAAACCATGTACCGGTGTTGGCCATCGCGGCGCAGATTCCGTCTTCGGAAGTAGGCCTGAATTACTTTCAGGAAACCCACCCGCAGGAACTGTTCAAGGAATGCAGCCACTTCGTCGAGCTGGTGAGCAGCCCGGCGCAGATGCCCCAGGTGCTGCATCGGGCGATGCGCAGTGCCATCCTCAATCGCGGTGTCGCGGTGGTGGTGATTCCCGGCGACGTCGCGCTGCAGGAGGTCGAAGACAACCTCAAACCCTGGCCGGCGCTGTCCAAACCTCGCACCCTGCCCGCGCCTCACGACCTGGATCGGCTGGTCGAATTGCTGAGTCAAAGCAACGCCGTGACGCTGATGTGCGGCGCCGGGTGCGCGGGCGCCCACGATCAGGTGGTGGCATTGGCCGACGCCCTCGGCGCGCCAGTGGTGCATGCGTTGCGCGGCAAGGAGCATGTGGAGTGGGACAATCCGTTCGACGTCGGCATGACCGGGCTGATCGGCTTCAGCTCCGGTTATCACGCGATGCTCAACTGCGACACGCTGGTGATGCTCGGGACTGACTTTCCCTATCGCCAGTTCTACCCAACCGACGCCACCATCATTCAGATCGACCACGACCCGCAAGCCCTCGGACGGCGGACCACGCTGGATCTGGGCATCGCCGCCGATGTTGGTGAAACCCTCGCCGCGTTGCTGCCGCGCCTGCCTTATCGTGGCGACCGGAGCTTTCTCGAATCATCCCTCAAGCACTACCAGAAGGCCCGTCAGGGGCTGGATGACCTGGCTCAACCGTCGGCGTCGGGTCGGCCGATTCATCCGCAGTACCTCACTCGCCTGCTCAGTGAGCTGGCCGATGACGATGCGATCTTCACCGCCGACGTGGGCACGCCGACCGTCTGGGCCGCGCGTTATCTGAAAATGAACGGCAAGCGCCGATTGCTCGGCTCGTTCAACCACGGTTCCATGGCGAACGCGATGCCCCAGGCCATTGGCGCGCAAGCGTCATTTCCCGGGCGGCAGGTAATTTCGCTGTCTGGCGATGGCGGCTTCAGCATGTTGATGGGGGACTTCATTTCGCTGGCGCAACTCAAGCTGCCGGTGAAAATCATCGTCTACGACAATGCCTCGCTCGGGTTCGTGGCCATGGAAATGAAATCCAGCGGGCTGCTGGACACCGGTACGGACCTGCACAATCCGGACTTCGCGGCGATGGCCAATGCCATGGGGATCCTGGGGATTCGTGTCGAGGAATCCGAAGCGCTGGAACCGGCCTTGCGCCGCGCGCTGGCGCATGACGGGCCCGTGCTGGTGGACGTGGTGACGGCGACCCAGGAACTGGCGATGCCCCCGACGATCAAGCTGGAACAGGCCAAAGGGTTCAGTTTGTACATGCTCAAAGCGGTGATGAGCGGGCGTGGGGATGAGGTGATTGAGTTGGCGCGTACTAATCTGTTCCGCTGACGCGCCTGGACCGCATCGCCCCCTTCGCGAGCAGGCTCGCTCCCACAGGATTTGTGAACGCCCGAGATCCAGTGTGGGAGCGAGCCTGCTCGCGATGGGGCCCCGTGAGGCCAACGATTACTGCCCGGAAAAACGCAGTCGCGACAACTGTCGCAAATTCCCCTCGACATAATAATCATCCGTCCAACTGTCATCCGCCGCCAACGGCTGGACCTGCTTTAGCGCCAGTTTTTTCGCGTAATAGCGAAACCGGTAATGCTCATAAAACCGCAGCAACTCCAGACCATAACGGTCCGCCAGGTCGGTATCGCCGCGGATGATCAAGTAGTTCTCGTCATTGCTGTTGCTGGCCGCCGCACTGAGGTTATGACTGCCGCTGATGATCGTTGGCGTATCGCTGGTGAAATCCGTGACGATCGCTTTGGTGTGCACCAGCAGGTTGCCCTTCTGTCCTTCCTTGCTTTCAAGGAGCCAGCCTTCAATGCCGGTATTGAGCAACGCAACCGTGGTGAATTCGGCGCTGCGGTCGGCATGAAACCCGGTGATCTTGCTCACGGAGTTCTGCAGGCCGTAGCGCAGAATGTCGTCGTGGGGCTTACCGAGCAACGCGTTGAGGATGGCGTCGGGCAAGGTAAAGGCAGTGACGAACAGCAGGTCTTTCTTCGCCGCATTGATGATGTCGACGAACTCATGCAAGTCGCCCTGACCCGAGCGCGGGGAGAATCCGGCGAACAACGGTTGGCTCGGGTCCATCGGGTTGTGTTCGGTAATCCACTGCCGCGCGGCACCGACATCCGCCGGTGTGTCCCAGACCTGCTCGAACGTTTGCAGATAACGGGCGCCGACCCGAGCATCGTCCAGCACATGCACCACGTTGGCCTGACGGTAAATGCCGTTGGGCGTGAAGTTGGTGCTGCCGCAGAGCACGGCTTCAGGCTGACGCAGACCCGCGGCATCGAACCGGCTCAGGACGATGAACTTGTTATGGAAAATACTGTGGGTGACGCGCCCGCGCTTGTTTGCCGCCGGGATCTTTTCCAGGCTGGCCTCGTTAAAGGCGGTGGTGTCTTCGCCCGGTTGCGCGTGATACAGAACGCGAACGTGCACCCCGCGCTCCCGCGCCGCGTTCACCGCCTCGACAATCACCGGTAACTGGTATTCGTAGATGGCGACATCCAGTGCCCATTCGCTGCCGACGGCACGCTCGATAAACCCCAGCAAACGCCCGAGCAGACCGTTTTCCAGCCATCGACGCGGGGCATCGGGCCAAGATTCCAGGGGCAACCTTTCCTTGCCGCCAAGGAGCGCGTCGAGCTCTGGAAACTTGCGCTGGAACGCCTGGCTGGCGGCCACGGCGCGGTTGAAATTGACACTCTGGTTGCCGGGATGGCCGTCGTCGGAAGTGACCGTCACCTCCAGGGATTCGCCCAGTTGCGGCGCATCGGCGCTGCCGTAAGCCAGATAGACCCGGTATTGGATCGTCAGCCCCGGATTGACCGCGTAATCGGCCCAGCGAAATTTCTGCAACGGCGCGATATTGCTGGGGGTGGCGTGGTATTGAGGGAAGCTATGGGTCTTGCCCGGGAACGTCAGGCTGTTGAATAAAAACTGCCAGGGTTTGCTGCCCTGCTGCTTTTCGATGGCGAAACCCAGCAGGCCTTTGCGGCGGGGTTCGGCCACATCCATGGCCAACAGCACGCCATTGGTGCCGGCATAGGCTTTGACGCGGAAATCGTTCTGATGGTTAACGGCAAGTGCGCGCATGATTCACTCCTTTGATCGAATGCACTCAGAGCATAGGGGAGCGATGCGGATTCACCATGAATATCCGGAACCGGGGTGATGCCATCGCGAGCAGGCTCGCTCCCACAAGGGATCTGCGGCGTAAACAAATCCTGCACGCGATGGGGCCTTTGCAGACAACACAGTCCTCAGCCTGAAACCAGCTCATCAATGTGGCGATAATCCGCTTGCAACTCTGCCGCCATCTGTCTGGCCCGACCTAACCGAATCGCCCCGCGCTCGATATCAATCAATAACCCCGGGCAGTCCAGCACCGGCAACCCCGGCCAGTCCTTCAATCGCCCATCGGTCACCAGCAGCAGCCTTTGCTGTTCCGCCGGAAAGCGTTTTTTCCGTGCCGCCAGCCAACGCCCCGCTTCATCCAGCGCCGCCAACAACGGCGTGCCGCCGCCCGCACCCAGGCCATCGAGCCAGGCACGCAACCCCGTCGACGCTTTCAAGCCTTGCACCTGCCACTTCGGCGCCTGACCGCTGGCGGTCAACAAGGCCAGGCGCGCGCGTTGGCGGTACGCGTCGTCGAACACTTGCGCAAGTAAACCCTTGGCATCGCTCAACGCCTGATGACGGCGTGTCGAGGCCGACGCGTCGACGATCACCAGCCACAGCTCATGGGAGGAACGTGTGCGCAGGTGGAACAGCACATCTTTGCGTTGACGCGGCCGACCATTGAGCAAAGTGCCGGGCCAGTTGATCGAGCCACTGCGCGCAGCGTGACGCTTGCCCTGTTTACCGTTATCCAGTCGGCCTGCGCGGGGTCTGGCATTCGCCCCCGCGTCAGATCGAGGGCGAATGCCTAGGGCTTTTTTGGCCAGCTCGGCACTTCACGTCGGGCGCCGACCGGCAGGGCCTGAGCGGGCATTTCGCCCCATTGGCCCTGGCCTTCGCTCGGGCTGGAAGATTGCGCCGAGGGCGACTGATTGTGGTGCGGCGCTGGTGGCGATTGCTCGCGACGACGATGACGCAGGGCAAACTCGGCGACGGCGTCGATGTCTTCCTCGGCGATGGCGCCCGCCCCTCGCCATGCGACGTGGGCACGGGCCGCGCGCAACCAGACCAGATCGGCGCGCAGGCCATCGACACCGGCGGCAAAACAGCGCTCGGTAATCTGCGTCAGTGCGGCATCATCCAGGGGGATGCTCGCCAATGCGCCGCGCGCCTTCTGGCAACGTTCACGCAGGGACTGCTGCTGGCTTTCCCACTCGACGCAGAAACCCTGGGGATCGGTGTCGAAATCCAGACGCCGGCGAATAATCTGGCCACGCTCGACCGGTGCGGTGTGACCACTGAGGGCGACGTTCAGGCCAAAACGGTCGAGCAGTTGCGGACGCAGCTCGCCCTCTTCCGGGTTCATGGTGCCGATCAGGACGAACTTCGCCGAATGCCGATGGGATATACCGTCGCGCTCGATCAAGTTGGTGCCGCTGGCGGCCACGTCGAGCAACAGGTCAACGAAGTGATCGGGCAGCAGATTGACTTCATCGACGTACAGCACACCGCCGTCGGCCTTGGCCAGTACGCCGGGGGAAAATTGCGCGCGGCCTTCGCTCAGGGCGGCGTCGAGATCGAGGGTGCCGACCAGCCGTTCTTCGGTGGCACCGAGGGGCAAGGTGACGAATTGACCGCTGGCCAGCAAGTCCGCCAGGCCTCGGGCGAGGGTCGACTTGGCCATGCCGCGCGGGCCTTCGATCAGCACGCCGCCGATTTTCGGGTCGATGGCGGTCAGGTAGAGGGCGAGCTTCAGATCGTCGGCGCCGACCACGGCGGAGAGCGGGAAATGCGGGGTGTCGGTCATATTCAATACTCGGTCATGGTCTGTAGCAGGCACACTTTGTACCTGTAGGAGCGAGGCTTGCCCGCGAAGGCGTCTATTCAGTCGATATCACTATTGAATGTGAAGGCCTCATCGCGGGCAAGCCTCGCTCGTACGGGGTTTGCGGTGTATCAGCCGTCTTCTTCTATGTCCAGCAACAGGTTTTCCAGCGCCTCGCGATACGCGCCCGGCTCCTGCCACATTCCCCGCTGCTGCGCTTCGAGCATGCGCTCGGTCATGTCGCGCAGCGCATGCGGATTATGCTCACGCACAAAATCCCGGGTTGCCGGATCGAGCAAATACGCATCCGCCAGCAACGCATATTGATGATCGTCGATCAACTGGGTCGTGGCGTCGAACGCAAACAGGTTATCGACCGTCGCGGCCAATTCGAATGCGCCTTTATAGCCGTGACGCTTCACGCCGTCGATCCACTTCGGATTCGCCGCCCGGGAGCGGATCACCCGGTTCAACTCTTCCTTCAAGGTGCGGATCTTCGGCAAGTCCGGCTGACTGTGATCACCGTGGTAACTGGCCGCCGCTTCGCCGCTGAGGCTTTCCACGGCAGCGAGCATGCCGCCCTGGAATTGGTAATAGTCGTTGGAATCGAGCAGGTCATGCTCGCGATTGTCCTGGTTTTGCAGCACCGCCTGCACCTGGCTCAGACGCTGGGCGAATTGTTCGCGGGCGGCGGTGCCTTCATCGGACCCGCCGTAAGCGTAGCCGCCCCAGTTCAGGTAAACCTCGGCCAGATCTTCGCGGCTTTGCCACAGACGACCGTCGATGGCACCCTGCACGCCTGCGCCATAAGCACCGGGCTTGGCCCCGAAGATGCGCCAACCGGCCTGACGCTTGGCCGCGTCTTCATCAAGGCCCGATTGCATCAGTGCTTCACGTTCGGCGCGCACTTTGGCGGCCAACGGGTTGAGATCGTCCGGCTCGTCCAGCGCGGCGACCGCTTGCACGGCAGCGTCGAACAGGCGGATCAGATTGGCGAAGGCATCACGAAAGAATCCGGACACGCGCAAGGTCACATCCACGCGAGGACGGTCGAGCAAGCTCAGTGGCAGGATTTCAAAGTCGTCGACCCGCTGACTGCCGGTGGCCCAGACCGGACGCACGCCCATCAGCGCCATGGCCTGGGCGATGTCATCGCCGCCGGTGCGCATGGTCGCGGTGCCCCAGACGGACAGGCCGAGCTGACGCAGGTGATCGCCGTGGTCTTGCAGATGCCGTTCGAGAATCAGGTTGGCCGACTGGAAACCGATGCGCCACGCCGTGGTAGTTGGCAGGTTGCGCACGTCCACCGAGTAGAAATTGCGCCCGGTCGGCAGCACGTCCAGACGACCGCGACTCGGCGCGCCACTGGGGCCGGCCGGGACGAAACGACCGCTCAGGGCATCGAGCAGGCCGCGCATTTCTGCCGGGCCGCAGGCGTCCAGGCGCGGGGCGACGACTTCGCGCAGGCTGTCGAGGATGGCGCGGACGTCGGACCAACCCGCTTCCTGTGGTAACAGGCCTTTGTGGCGAGGGAGTTTGTCGGAATGCAGCATCATCGCGCTGGATTGCGCAGCAGTCCCACTTTCCGGGTCCGCTTCGCGAACCAACGGGAGCAAGCTCCCTCGCCACAGAGGCTCGTTCCCATGAGGTTCGGCGTTGGTATTCAGAGTTTGCGCAATGAGTTGAGCTGCGAACAGTTCGAGGCGTTCGCGGGTATCCCCGGCGGTGCGCCAAGCCTCCTCGTCAAGCGATTGCAGTTCCACAGGACGCGGCCCCGCCCATGGCTCGGCCAACGCACAATCCAGCGGATCAAACCCCAGTTCAAACGCTTTGGCCAACGCCCGCAACAGGCTTGATTGCGCGCCACGACCGTCGCCACGGGGGATGCGCAACAGCGCCAATAACGTATCGATGCGCAAGCGCCCGGTCGGCGACTCGCCAAAGATGTGCAGGCCATCGCGGATCTGCGACTCTTTCAAGTCGCACAAGTACGTGTCCAGCCGTGGCAACCAGATCGCCGCATCGACGTCGCTGTTGAGCTTTTCGTCCAGTTGCAGTTCACGGTCGATGTGCGTGTCGCGCACCAGTTGCAGGATGTCGCGCTGCAACTCTCGGGCGCGGCGCGGATCGAGCAATTGCGCTTCGTAATACTCGTCGGCCAGCAGTTCGAGATTGCGCAGCGGGCCGTAGGTTTCGGCGCGGGTCAGCGGCGGCATCAGGTGGTCGATGATCACCGCTTGGGTGCGACGCTTGGCCTGGGCGCCCTCGCCCGGGTCGTTGACGATGAATGGATAAATGTTCGGCAGTGGCCCGAGCAGCGCATCCGGCCAGCAGTTTTCCGACAGCCCGACGCCTTTGCCCGGCAGCCATTCGAGGTTGCCGTGCTTGCCGACGTGGATCACGCCGTGGGCGCCATAGGTATGGCGCAGCCAGAAGTAGAACGCCAGGTAGCCGTGGGGCGGTACCAGGTCCGGGTCGTGATACACCGCACTCGGATCAACCTGATAACCCCGCGCCGGTTGAATGCCGACGAAGGTCAGGCCAAAGCGCAGCCCGGCGACCATCATGCGGCCGTCACGGCACATCGGATCGCTTTCGGGCGTGCCCCAGCGCTCCAGCACCGCTTGCTGATTGGCTTTGGGCAATTGGTGGAACATCAGCCGATAGTCGTCCATCGCCAAACTTTGCGCGCAGGGACGCTGATCAAGGGTGTCGAGGTCGTTGCTGACGCCGCCAAGCAACTGTTGAATCAACGCAGTGCCGCTGTCCGGCAACCCGGCAGGCAGCGGATAGCCTTCGGTGTGCAGCGCCCGCAGGATGTTGAGCGCGGCGGCCGGGGTGTCGAGGCCGACACCGTTGCCGATGCGCCCGTCACGGGTCGGGTAGTTGGCGAGGATCAGCGCGATGCGTTTTTCGCTGTTCGGTACCCGGGCCAGATCGATCCAGCGCCGCGCCAGTTCGGCGACGAAATCCATGCGCTCCGGTTGCGCCCGATAGCACACCACGTCCGACTGACTGCGCTCGCTGCGCCACGCCAGGTCCTTGAAGCTGATCGGCCGGCTGATGATCCGTCCGTCCAGTTCCGGCAACGCGATGTGCATCGCCAGATCACGGGGGCCGAGGCCCTGTTCACTGGCGAGCCAACCCGGCTCGTTGTCCTGGGCGCAGATCGCCTGGATCACCGGAATGTTGCGTCGAAACGGCCGCAGATGCGGCGCTTCGGGGCTGGATTGAGCGAAACCGGTGGTGTTCAAGATCACCCCCGCCTCGACGTCGTCCAGCAGGTCCTCGACCACCGTCAGGCAGCCGGGTTCTTTCAGACTGGCCACAGCAATCGGCAACGGATTCAAACCCGCCGCCTGCAAACGCTGGCAGAAAACATCGATGAACGCGGTGTTCGCCGCCTGTAAATGCGATCGATAGAACAGCACCGCTGCCACCGGTTGACCGGCCTGCCAATCGGCTTGCCAATCGTGAAGGTCGGCGGGGCTCTTTTGCGGGTGGTATATCGCCGTGCGCGGCAGGGTTTGCGGCTCGGCCCAGGCGTAATCGCGATCCAGCCAGCGATTGGCCAGGCAGCGGAAAAAATCCAGGGCATTGGCCATGCCGCCCTGACGCAAAAACTGCCAGAGCCGGTCGCGGTCGGCGGCGGTTACGGTGCTCAGGTCGCTGAGTTCCGGGTCCGGGCGGTCATCGCCGGGCACCAGAATCAGCTGAACACCGCGCTGGGACAGCTCCACCAGACGCTCGACCCCGTAACGCCAATAGGCGATGCCGCCGTGCAACGAAATCAGAATGACCTTGGCGTGGCGCAACACTTCGTCGACATACAGGTCGACCGACGCGTGATTCTGCACCTGCATCGGGTTGGCCAGGCGCACGCTCGGGTAGTTGTCCGGCAACTGCTGCGCCGCTTCGGCGAGCAGCGCCAGGCTGGAATCGCCGCTGCACAGGATCACCAGCTCGGCGGGGGTTTGTCCAAGGTCGGCAATGTTGTCATCCGACACGAAACCGCCGGGCTGGGTCCTGAGCAGGTGCATGGCTTAAACGCTGAGCGCGGCGCGCAATTGCGCTTCAAGCAGCGTGGCGTCCAGCTCCTGACCGATCAACACCAGACGCGTGTTGCGCGCTTCATCGATGCCCCACTGACGGTCGAAGTGCTTGTCGAAACGTGTGCCCACGCCCTGAATCAGCAAGCGCATCGGTTTGTTCGGAATCGCCGCGAAACCTTTGACCCGCAGAATGCTGTGCTGGACCACCAGTTGGGTCAGCGCGTCCAGCAGCAGGCTTTCGTCGGCTTGGGGCAATTCGATGGAAATGGAGTCGAAGGCGTCGTGGTCGTGATCGTCTTCGCCTTCGTGGTGGTGATCGTGATGGCTGTGACGGCTGTCGATGTGTTCTTCGGAACCGGCACCGAGACCGATCAGCACGTCCAGTGGCACGCGGCCGCTGCTGGCTTCGATGACTTTGACGGCCGGTGGCAGTTCTTCGGCGACTTCCAGGCGCACCCGGGCCAGATCTTCAGGGCTGATCAGGTCGGCCTTGTTGAGGATCACCAGGTCGGCGCTGGCCAGTTGGTCGGCGAACAGCTCGTGCAGCGGCGATTCGTGGTCCAGGTTCGGGTCGAGTTTGCGCTGGGCATCGACCCGATCCGGGAACGCGGCGAACGTGCCAGCGGCGACGGCCGGGCTGTCGACCACGGTGATGACCGCGTCAACGGTGCAAGCGCTGCGAATTTCCGGCCACTGGAAGGCTTGCACCAGCGGTTTTGGCAGGGCCAGGCCCGAGGTTTCGATGAGGATGTGGTCGAGATCGCCACGACGGGCGACCAACTCGCGCATCACTGGGAAGAATTCTTCTTGAACGGTGCAGCACAGGCAACCGTTGGCCAATTCGTAGACGCGGCCGTTGGCCTCTTCTTCGGTACAGCCGATGGAGCACTGCTTGAGGATTTCGCCATCGATGCCCAGCTCGCCGAACTCGTTGACGATCACCGCAATGCGGCGGCCCTGAGCGTTGTCGAGCATGTGCCGCAGCAAGGTGGTTTTGCCCGAGCCGAGGAAGCCGGTAACGATGGTGACGGGGAGTTTGGCCAGTGTTTTCATCGGATGCCCTTTGGCAAGGTGGCGGGCATACGGGACGACAATCGCTGCGACGGATGCGCGCGCGGAAGAGTTCGCCACCGGATCACCCCGCCCGGTTGTAGTGAGAATCTGTGTCGAGGCAGGTCTCCTGGCTGACGGTGTGCCGGTCGATGGACCTGGCATTCGCTGCGCCTTCCCGCGAACCCGTTGCACAGGGTTTGCAGTGGCGTGGCAGCGAACATCACCGTTCACAGTTGCGGGGGCAGCCGCGGCATCGACCGCGTTCCCTTCTTAGCTTCGGCAAATGCCGAAGAACCTCGAAAGCGCAAGGCTACGCATGGTGTGGGGGCGGGTCAATGTCTTGTGGCGCTCTCACCGGCGCCTTCGCGGGCACGCCTCGCTCCTGCGGGACAGCGGTGCGTTTACAGGAGCGAGGCGTGCCCGCGAAGAATTCACCTGGCCATCGAATGAGAACCCATGCCAATTGACGTCAAACCCCCGCCCATGCTCTCCTACACGCCTTGTTACGGGTGCCCTTCACAGGGTGAAACGGGAAACCGGTGAATCATGTGCTTTACTCCAAGCCATGTCAGTCCGGTGCTGCCCCCGCAACGGTAAGCGAGCGAAGCGTCAGATCCACTGTGCCAGCAGTTCGGCATGGGAAGGTGATGCTTGCAGGTACAGGCGCAAGCCTTGACCCCTCGTGAGCCCGGAGACCGGCCCGCAACACAAAGTGACCTTTACGTCACTGAATAACAAACCCGCGGTGGGCGGGCGCTGTTTGAACCTCTGTGCGCCCGATTCGCAGGGGTCTTCCATGCGCTCTATTCACCCGCTGACAGACCAGAGGGATGCGCCATGTCGATCATCAGCAGCACCGACCACAGCACCGCCAGTACCACCACAACCCTGAGCCAACGCCTGACCGCCGCCGTGTGTGCGTCGATCCTTGGCGCATGCCTTGTGTATTTCGCTGGGTTCTCGCACATCGAAGCGGTGCACAATGCCGCGCACGACACCCGTCACAGCTCTGCCTTCCCGTGCCATTGAGACCTGCTGACATGATCAAGCGTATTGCGCAAACCGCAGGTTTCACAGGGCTGCTGGCCGCCCTGCTGCTGACCCTGCTGCAAAGTTTCTGGGTATCGCCGCTGATTCTGCAGGCCGAAACCTACGAAAAATCCGAGCCGGCCGCTGTTGAAGTTCACGAACACGCCGCCGGTGCCGCCGCTCACACTCACGACGCCGAAGCCTGGGAGCCGGAAGACGGCTGGCAGCGGGTGCTGTCGACCACGGGCGGTAACCTGGTGGTCGCCGTCGGTTTCGCCCTGATGCTCGCGGGCCTCTACACCTTGCGTGCACCCACCAAAACCTCCCAGGGCTTGCTTTGGGGCCTGGCCGGTTACGCGACCTTCGTGCTGGCCCCGACCCTCGGCCTGCCGCCTGAACTGCCGGGCACTGCCGCGGCTGATCTGGCGCAACGGCAACTCTGGTGGATCAGTACAGCCGCCTCAACGGCGGTCGGCATCGCCTTGATCGTGTTCAGCCGTCACTGGCTGATGAAGATCCTTGGCGTGGCGATTCTCGCCGTTCCGCACATGATCGGCGCGCCGCAACCGGAAGTGCACTCGATGCTCGCTCCGCAAGCGCTGGAAGCGCAGTTCAAAATCGCGTCGCAGCTGACCAACGTCGCGTTCTGGCTGGCCCTGGGCCTGATCAGCGCCTGGTTGTTCCGCCGCAAAAGCGATGGCCAATACCACGCATGATTGATCCCCGCACAGCGCCGACTTTAGTCGTCGGCCTGGGCTGCCAGCGCGGCTGCCCCGCCAGCACGTTGCGGGCGTTGATCGATCAGGCATTGCAGGCTCATCAAATCGGACTTCACCAGATCAAGGCCCTGGCCAGTATCGACCTGAAGCGTGATGAGCCTGGCCTGGTCGAGCTCGCCGAACAACTGGCGTTACCGCTGATGTATTTCAGCAGTAAGCAACTGGAAGGTTACAAACCGCAACTCAGCCATCATTCGGACATCGCGTTCGAACGCACCGGCTGCTACGGCGTGGCGGAAAGTGCCGCCCTGGCCCTCGCCGAACACTTGGCCCAGGCCCCGGCAAAACTGCTGATTTCGCGACAAAAATATGCCCAGGCCACCCTGGCATTGGCCTGCGTTGCGTAAGACCCCCGATAATCCCCGCCTTCGATCATGAGCAATCTTCATCTGAAGCCTTGCCCAAGCCCCTTTTCTGACAGACTCTTTATTCAAAGGAACGGACGATGACCGTCTACTTCATTGGCGCAGGTCCCGGCGACCCGGAACTGATCACCGTCAAAGGCCAACGGCTGATTCGCAGTTGCCCGGTGATCATCTATGCAGGCTCTTTGGTGCCCGCCGCCGTGCTCGAAGGCCATGGTGCCGAACAGGTGGTCAACAGCGCCGAATTGCACCTGGAGCAAATCATCGAACTGATCAAGACCGCCCATGCCAACGGCCAGGACGTGGCGCGGGTGCATTCCGGTGATCCGAGTCTTTACGGAGCGATTGGCGAGCAGATTCGCTGTCTGCGCGAACTCGGGATTGCGTTTGAAATCATCCCGGGGGTCACAGCGACTGCCGCGTGTGCGGCGCTTTTGGGGGCTGAACTGACCCTGCCCGACATTTCACAGAGTGTGATTCTGACCCGCTACGCCGACAAAACCGTGATGCCGGCCGGTGAAGAACTGGGGAGCCTGGCCCAGCACGGGGCGACCATGGCGATTCATTTGGGGGTCAATCATCTGGAGAAGATCCTGGCGGAGTTGCAACCACATTACGGCGCCGACTGCCCGATTGCGGTGATTCACCGGGCGACCTGGCCGGATCAGGATTGGGTGGTGGGGACGATTGCGGACATTGCCGGGAAGGTTGAAGCCAAGGGATTTCGCCGCACGGCGTTGATTCTGGTGGGTCGGGTGTTGGGCAGTGATCAATTCAGCGAGTCGTCGCTGTACCGCGCCGGACATGCACATCTCTACAGGCCATAGGGCCCTCCCACATTGGATCTGCGGCGGAAACAGATTGGGTATCCAATGATAGTCCCCTGTGGGAACGAGCCTGCTCGCGATGGGGCCAGTGAATTTCACCCATAAAAAAACGGCACTCACGGGTGCCGTTTTTTCATTTCGCAGCGAACACCTTACTTAGTAGTAGGCGTTTTCTTTCTGCGTGTGGTCAGTCACATCGCGTACACCCTTGAGCTCGGGAATGCGCTCGAGCAAGGTGCGCTCGATGCCTTCGCGAAGGGTGACGTCTGCCTGGCCGCAGCCTTGGCAACCGCCGCCGAATTTCAATACGGCGATGCCATCTTCGACCACATCGATCAAGCTGACCTGACCGCCGTGGCTGGCCAGCCCCGGATTGATCTCGGTTTGCAGGTAGTAGTTGATGCGCTCGTTGACCGGGCTGTCAGCGTTGACCATCGGCACTTTGGCGTTGGGCGCCTTGATCGTCAGTTGGCCGCCCATGCGGTCGGTAGCGTAGTCGACGACCGCGTCGTCCAGGAAAGCTTCGCTGAACGAATCGATGTAAGCGGTGAAGCTTTTGAGCCCCAGCGCGGTGTCTTCAGGTTTCTCTTCGCCCGGTTTGCAGTACGCAATGCAGGTTTCGGCGTACTGGGTGCCAGGCTGGGTGATAAAGACGCGGATGCCGATACCCGGGGTGTTCTGCTTGGAGAGCAGATCAGCCAGATAATCGTGTGCGGCGTCGGTGATGGTAATAGCGGTCATGGAAACTCCTCGCAGGCTTGGGCGCAGTTTACGCCAATCATCGCGCCGTACAAAGTCCTAGTATTTTTGTCGGGAAAGAGCCGGAACAGCGTTTCTTGCCGATTCACCGTCGATCCACTCTTTAAGCCACCGATAGCTGCATTTTTCGACATATTCGTAACTTGCCCAGGAAGCCACGCCGATGGTCACCACACAAACGGCGAACATCACGTAGGGATTTACCCCATAACGCTGGGCGACAAATCCGCCGACAGACAGCACCAGCACATGCATCAGGTAAACCGAATAGGAACAATCGCCAAGCACCTTGAACAGACGGGTGTTCTCGAAAAAGCGTTCCAGCGCCATGCACGCCATCACCAACACCGCACCGGGCACGCCCCAGGCCAGGAAGCGTGGCTGCGGTGCCAGGTTATAAATCGCCAGCAACGCGCCGCCAATCCCCAGCAAGGGCAGCCAGACACCCGGCTTGATCCAGCCGCGCCGGTAGATCATGCCGATGGCGATCCCCAGCAGAAACTCATAAACAATGTCCGAGCGGTAGAACTCGCTGATCCAGCCATAACCGGTCCACGCCTGGCACACCGCAAACAGCAACGCCGCGACGATCAGCAGCCGAACCTGCAAACGGAACAGCAACGCCCAGGCAAACAGCACGTAGAACAGCATTTCGTAATTCAGCGTCCAGCCGACATTGAGGGTCGGATAGATGCCGTAGCCACCGGGGTTTTGTGTGGGAATGAATAACAGCGACAGCAGGACATGTGACCAGTCGACCGTCTGATCCGGCAACACAGGCTGTGCGAACACGACCACCAGCGCCATCAGCACCGTGTACAGCCAGTACGCCGGAACGATGCGAAACAGTCGATACAGGAGAAACCGTGCAGGTGGCAGCGATTTCCCTTCGGTGGACAGGAAGATCACCAGGCCACTGATGACGAAAAAGATATCAACGCCCACCGCGCCCTTGTCGATGAACATCTGACCCACGGGACCACGGGCCTTGAAGTCGAAGAATATCTGCATGAAATGGTGGCAGACCACCGTCCATGCCGCGACGGCGCGCAGTGCCTGTACTGAAATCAACATCGGCGCCCCTCCGATCGCACTCCACAAATCACCGCAGATCCTCGTAGGAGCGAAGCTTGCTCGCGAAGGCGATCGACCGGCCAACAATGATGTTGAATGTACCGGCCTCTTCGCGAGCAAGCTTCGCTCCTACAGGGGAATGGCGGTGCCTATTGAGTCCGACACCGACCAGCAGTCAAAGGTCGATTAAAGATTCTCGTACCGGTTCATATCCAACACGCCCTCTTCCACCGGCTCGGTTTCGTGGATGTAGCGACTCAGGTCATGGAAGTAGAACCAGAACTGCGGATGGCTGCGGCGAATGCCCCAGCGTTCGACGATTTTCTCGAAGCGGTGCGCATCCTTGGCGTTTTCCATCGCATCGACGAACGCCGGCACCTGGTCGGCGGGTATGTTGAACATGAAATTGGGGTAGCTGCTGAGCACGCCCGGGAAAATGGTCAAGGTGTCGAGCCCAGGCTGATAGCGCAGCGATTCGCCGAGCAGGAAGGCCACATTGCTGTGGGCCCGATTGCGCAGCAGGCTGTAGACCTCGCGCTTGCCGCTCGCCGTCTCGATGCGCAGCACCGTCGCTTCCGGCAATTGATTGATGACATTCAAACCGGCCGCCGGGCGTGACGTCAGGCGACTCAAGGCTTGCTCGGCACTCTGCAACGCCGGTTCGATGTTCGGTCGCGAACAGTAAGCGCCGTCGCAACGGTTAATCGGATCAGGCTTGGCATCGAGCTCGCCATAACGGGCCAGCAGTTGCATCGCGAAGTCGCGCTTGGGGTCCTTTTCATCCAGCTTCAGGGCCGTCGGCGTGTCATTGTCGATGGACTCGTAATCCAGCCACATTTTGAATTTGCCACCGCTTTGATACCAATCATCGAGGTAATCGTCCCGCGAATCGGCCGGCATCAAGCGCAGGAAATTCTGCTCGGCGCCGTTGCGGATCAGGTCGAAGTACAAGCGTGTCTGGGCCTGGTGAGACACGTTGCCGAACACGTCGAAGTTGACCACCAACTGATAATACGTGCGTTCCAGCAGCGGATAGTCAAACAGCCAGATGGTTTGCGGCACGTCGCCGATCAGGCCCTTGTTCACCGACGCGCTGTCGAAATGCCGAAAGATGCTCAGCAACGCGTTGTCGTTGCCTGCCCACAGGGTCGACCAGCTCGGCGCCGGCAGATCGGCGTAGTTGTCCCGGCGTAGCGCTTCGTACTCGTTGCGCTTGTCGCGGTAGTCATGCCACAGGCTCAGGACGCTGCCGACATCGTCGTTTTGTCCCGGCATCGCCAACAACGGCGTGGCCTGGCCGCGGTAGTTCGGGTCGGTGATGTAGAGGTCATGTTCCGGCGCCTGGAACAACGCCCAGAAGTTGTCACGAATCACGTCCGTGGCGATCTGGCCACGGCAGACCGGACCGCGAATGAAAGTACGGACGAAGTACTCGGCGTTATCGAGCATGAACTGATAACGCGCCTGAGCCGGGATCGCTTCAAACGTACTGAACGGATTGGCCCGGCGCTCCGGCCCGTATCCCGGCAAGGCATCGACCTGCCAGTTGCCGCTGTAAAAGAGTGTTTTGATCCGCGCCATCTTCGACGCGCTCAGCGGATAAGTGATGTGAGTCTTGTGCACGATCACGCCCTGCACCGGCCACAAACGGTAATAAATCCGAGTGCCCGGATCATCATTCGGCCGGCGCGTGTCGATCAGGTCGATCGGCTGCCCCGTCGGGGTGCGTGAACGGACCCATTGGAAGAAATGCCCCGACTCACCGTCCTTGAAGTAAATATGGGCGATATACCAATGCTCGAATAACCAGCGACCGACCAGACTTTCCCGGGCACCCGGGGCGTTGAGCAGGTTTTCCCACTGCACCACCTGCATGGCCTCTTTCGCGCTCGGGACCAGGCCTTGCTCATTGATGGGCGCACCCGAAGCCAGCCAGCGCTGGAGCGTCTGGTATTGCTGGTCGGTCAGGCCGGTGACGGCCAGCGGCATGCCTTCTTTCGGGTGGGTACTGGCGTAGCCGTCGAACTCCGCCGGCATGGCGCACATGTTTTCCCGGTTGAGGCCAAGGACGATGTCTTCCGGCAACCTGGCGTTGGGTTGCAACGGGGTTGTGTGGCCCAGTTCCAGCATTCGCGCCATCAACGCCGCCTGGCTGCCTTGGGCGTCAAGTACCGAATAGAAGCCTTTCTGCTGCCAGGCACGCTTGCCGAAAGCGTCATAAAACAACCGGGTCGGCGCCGCAGCCTGACTGCGTTCGCCGTCGTAGACCGGGGATTTGGTCCCGCCACGCGCCGCCCCTTCGCCGCTGCCCAGATTGAGCTGACAGGCGGAGTCGTAGCAGGCATGGCAGGCCACGCACTTTTCGGTGAAGATCGGTTGAATGTCACGTGTGTAGGAAATCGCCGGATCCTGCGCAGCGGCATCCCAGCTTATAAGCAGCATAAAGATGCTGGTGATGACGCGATACGACATGTCCCTGGTCCTGATCCTGAAAAAACGCCGCGATTCTACCGGTCTCGCCCCCTCACCAACATGAGCGATATTCATGCAAAACCGGAGCATGCTCTAAAAGCGCACAGGTTTGCTATTATCCCGGCCCTTCGTCATGGTCTTTTCGAGTAGTCCCAATGTCCGATCGCAGCGTTCGCCTTCAAGCTCTCAAGCACGCCCTCAAAGAGCGCATCCTGATTCTCGATGGCGGCATGGGCACGATGATCCAGAGCTACAAGCTCGAAGAGCAGGATTACCGGGGCAAACGCTTTGCTGACTGGCCAAGCGACGTCAAAGGTAACAACGACCTCTTGGTGTTGACGCGCCCGGACGTGATCGGGTCGATCGAGAAAGCCTACCTGGATGCCGGCGCCGATATTCTGGAGACCAACACGTTCAACGCCACCCAGGTTTCCCTGGCCGACTACGGCATGCAAGGCCTGGCATATGAGTTAAACGTAGAAGGCGCGCGCCTGGCACGCAAGGTGGCCGACGCAAAGACCCTGGAAACGCCGGACAAGCCGCGCTTCGTCGCTGGCGTGATCGGGCCGACCAGCCGCACCTGCTCGCTGTCACCAGACGTGAACAACCCCGGCTACCGCAACGTGACCTTCGATGAATTGGTTGAAAACTACACCGAGGCCACCAAAGGCCTGATCGAAGGCGGCGCCGACCTGATCCTGATCGAAACCATTTTCGACACGCTGAACGCCAAAGCCGCGATCTTCGCCGTGCAGGGTGTGTTTGAAGAGTTGGGTATCGAACTGCCGATCATGATTTCCGGCACCATTACCGACGCCTCCGGCCGAACCCTGTCCGGCCAGACCACCGAAGCGTTCTGGAACTCGGTCGCCCACGCCAAGCCAATCTCGGTCGGCCTGAACTGCGCCCTCGGTGCCAAAGAATTGCGCCCGTACCTGGAAGAACTGTCAAACAAGGCTGGCACCCACGTTTCGGCACACCCGAACGCCGGCCTGCCGAACGAATTCGGCGAGTACGATGAGCTGCCAGCGGAAACCGCCAAGGTCATCGAAGAATTCGCCCAGAGCGGTTTCCTCAACATCGTCGGCGGCTGCTGCGGCACCACGCCAGGCCACATCGAAGCCATCGCCAAAGCCGTGGCCGGTTATGCACCACGTGTCATTCCGGAAATCCCGAAGGCTTGCCGCCTCTCGGGCCTGGAGCCGTTCACCATCGATCGCAGTTCGCTGTTCGTCAACGTCGGCGAGCGTACCAACATCACCGGCTCGGCGAAATTCGCCCGCCTGATCCGTGAAGACAACTACACCGAAGCGCTGGAAGTGGCCCTGCAACAGGTTGAAGCCGGTGCCCAGATCATCGACATCAACATGGATGAAGGGATGCTCGATTCGAAGAAGGCCATGGTGACCTTCCTCAATCTGATTGCCGGTGAACCGGACATCTCCCGTGTGCCGATCATGATCGACTCCTCGAAGTGGGAAGTGATCGAAGCCGGCCTCAAGTGCATTCAGGGCAAGGGCATCGTCAACTCGATCAGCATGAAAGAAGGCGTCGAGCAGTTCATTCACCACGCCAAACTGTGCAAGCGCTATGGCGCCGCCGTGGTCGTGATGGCGTTCGACGAAGCCGGCCAGGCCGACACCGAAGCGCGCAAGAAAGAGATCTGCAAACGCTCCTACGACATTCTGGTCAACGAAGTCGGCTTCCCGCCGGAAGACATCATTTTCGACCCGAACATCTTCGCCGTGGCCACCGGCATCGAAGAACACAACAACTACGCTGTGGACTTCATCAACGCCTGCGCCTACATCCGCGACGAACTGCCCTACGCGCTGACCTCGGGCGGCGTGTCCAACGTGTCGTTCTCGTTCCGCGGCAACAACCCGGTGCGCGAGGCGATTCACTCGGTGTTCCTGCTGTATGCGATCCGCAACGGCCTGACCATGGGTATCGTCAACGCCGGTCAGCTGGAGATCTACGACCAGATCCCGGCCGAGCTGCGCGACGCGGTCGAAGACGTGGTGCTCAACCGCACGCCGAACGGCACTGACGCCCTCCTCGCCATCGCCGACAAATACAAGGGCGACGGCAGCGTCAAGGAAGCCGAGACCGAAGAGTGGCGCAACTGGGACGTCAACAAGCGTCTGGAGCATGCGCTGGTCAAGGGCATCACCACGCACATCGTGGAAGACACCGAAGAATCGCGCCAGTCGTTCGCCCGCCCGATCGAAGTGATCGAAGGCCCGCTGATGTCCGGCATGAACATCGTGGGCGACCTGTTCGGCGCCGGCAAAATGTTCCTGCCGCAGGTGGTGAAATCCGCCCGTGTGATGAAACAGGCCGTGGCCCACTTGATCCCGTTCATCGAACTGGAAAAAGGCGACAAGCCGGAAGCCAAGGGCAAGATCCTGATGGCCACGGTGAAAGGCGACGTGCACGACATCGGCAAGAACATTGTCGGTGTGGTGCTCGGCTGTAACGGCTACGACATCGTCGACCTCGGCGTGATGGTCCCGGCGGAGAAGATCCTGCAAGTGGCCAAGGAGCAGAAGTGCGACATCATCGGCCTGTCCGGTCTGATCACGCCTTCACTGGATGAAATGGTCCACGTGGCCCGCGAGATGCAGCGTCAGGATTTCCATCTGCCGCTGATGATCGGTGGCGCGACCACCTCCAAGGCGCACACGGCGGTCAAGATCGAACCGAAGTACAGCAACGATGCGGTGATCTACGTCACCGACGCCTCCCGCGCCGTAGGCGTGGCGACGCAGTTGCTGTCCAAGGAGTTGAAACCGGCGTTCGTCGAAAAGACTCGCCTGGAATACATCGACGTTCGCGAGCGCACCGCCAATCGCAGCGCCCGCACCGAACGCCTGAGCTACCCGGCCGCCATCGCCAAGAAGCCGCAGTTCGACTGGAGCACTTATGTGCCGGTCAAACCGACCTTTACCGGTTCCAGGGTGCTGGACAACATCGACCTCAAGGTTCTGGCCGAATACATCGACTGGACGCCGTTCTTTATCTCCTGGGACCTGGCCGGCAAGTTCCCGCGCATCCTCCAGGACGAAGTGGTCGGTGAAGCCGCTACCGCGTTGTATGCCGATGCTCAGGAAATGCTCGCCAAGCTGATCGACGAGAAACTCATCAGCGCCCGTGCGGTGTTCGGCTTCTGGCCGGCCAACCAGGTGCGTGAGGATGACATCGAAGTCTACGGCGATGACGGCAAGCCGATTGCCAAGCTGCATCACTTGCGCCAGCAGATCATCAAGACCGATGGCAAGCCGAACTTCTCCCTCGCCGACTTCGTCGCGCCGAAGGACAGCGAAATCACCGACTACGTGGGCGGATTCATCACCACGGCCGGGATCGGCGCCGAAGAAGTGGCCAAGGCCTATCAAGACGCCGGCGATGATTACAACTCGATCATGGTCAAGGCACTGGCCGACCGACTGGCCGAGGCGTGTGCCGAGTGGCTGCACCAGCAGGTGCGAAAAGAACACTGGGGTTACGCCAAGGACGAGACGCTCGACAACGAGGCGTTGATCAAAGAGCAATACACCGGCATCCGCCCTGCCCCGGGCTACCCGGCCTGCCCGGATCACACCGAGAAAAGCACCCTGTTTGCCTTGCTCGACCCCGAGGCCAGCGAAATGCAGGCCGGCCGCAGCGGCGTGTTCCTCACCGAGCACTACGCGATGTTCCCGGCGGCAGCAGTCAGCGGCTGGTACTTCGCTCATCCGCAGGCGCAATATTTTGCGGTGGGCAAAATCGACAAGGACCAGGTGCAGAGCTACACATCGCGCAAAGGGCAGGAACTGAGCGTGACCGAACGCTGGCTGGCGCCTAACCTCGGTTACGACAACTAACCCAGGCGCCTGGCCACAATATTGTGGCCAGATGAGCCCCCTGTGGGAGCGAGCCTGCTCGCGAAGGCGTTATAACGTTCAACGAAGATGTTGAATGCTATGGCCAATTCGCTAGCAGGCTAGCTCCCACAGTTGTTTTGGGTCGTTCACAAACGTGTGGATCAACCCGATCAAGTGTGGGAGATTCTATGGTTGAGGGGAAACCCTCAACTGACCTTTGACTGATATTCGCTTTGCCCTTTCAGCAAGGCGAATGCCACCCGCGCAAGC
>NZ_VIUJ01000026.1:0-92228 GCF_007993905.1 Pseudomonas sp. SJZ077 | reverse complement strand
AATCTCCCACAGTCTGTACTGCGTCAACAGTCAGAATCGAGCCTTGTCCCTCCTCCTCCCTTCAAGTCCTACCATACAAGCGAGCCTGCTCGCGATGGCGATGTGACAGTCAACGAAAATGTTGAATGCTACGACCCCTTCGCTAGCAAGCTCGCTCCCACATTTGCTTTGTGCATGCTGCGGATTGTCTATGCTTACTCTTCACACATTGATGACGAGGGATTTATGGACGATCCAGTCGACAACAAGCCACCGACCTTCTGGCAGATGCTGCAAAGCGTCATGGCGGCGGCGTTCGGTGTGCAGAGCGGGAAGAATCGGGCGCGGGACTTCACACACGGCAAGCCAAGTCATTTCGTGATTCTGGGGATTCTGTTCACGGCGGTGTTTGCATTGACGCTGTTCGGCATCGTGCAACTGGTGGTGCATCTGGCGGGGCGTTAGCGCATCAGGGTTTGCAAGCTGAACGGATAGCGATAGGAGGTCGGCCGGCCCTTGGCCGACAGACGACGGAAATTCACCCCGTAATCCGGTGATGCGCCCATCGCCAGCAACCGCTTGGCGTGTGCCTTGTCGATCAGTTGCAATACCGGAATCAACCGGTCGCGCCCGCCGTACTGGTCCAGATCCACGCCCATTTCCACGTCATGCAACTCCACCAGCGCCCAACCGCCCAATGTGAAGTGCCCGCCCACCAACACGCTCAGGCGACCGTCGATCATCGCCTGCAATGCAGCGGGCGACGTGTTCACCCCGCTGAACAAGGCATCTTTGCCGGGCACGCCACCCGTCTCCGAATAGGCTTGCATGGCGCCAAACGCCATTTCGTCATTGGCAGACCACACCAACGAGACATTCGGGTAACGCCGGAACAACAATTTGGCCTGCTCATAGGCCCTTCCCCGGCTCCAGCCACCGTAAACCACTTGGCGCAAGCGCACTTGCGGGTGCTCGGCCAAGGCGCGCAGCATGCCTTGTTCGCGCAGTTGCGACGACGGCGTGATCTTCAGGCCGGAAAACGCCAGTAATTCGATGACCTGCCCAGGCGCCACGGGTGGATGCTGGCGAATCAGCTCCTTGAGCATCAGGTAGCCGCCCTCCTCATCGTTCGGCACCAGGCTGCCCAATCGATCGGAACGCTCGCCCAGCAGGCTCAGCTGATTGGCGGTCAGCGAAGCGTTGACCGTAAACAGCTTCACCCCGCTGCCTTGAGCCAGGCGCAGAATCTGTGGAGCGACATACTGTTCGTTGACGAACACCAGATAGTCCGGACGATCGGGACCTTGCAGGGCCAGGCGGGCTTGCGCCACGGTAAGCTCGGGCATGCGTTGGGAATACAGAATTCGCAGATCAATGCGCAGATCCTTGGCGGCCGCCTGCATGAATTGCGAATAGCTGATCCAGAAGGCCTCATCCGTCTTGCCCGGATTGAGGAACAACACCGACTCTGCATGCGCGACAGGGCCCCAAGCCGCGCCAAGCATCAGCAGGAAGGTGTAGACAAACTTCAACATTAACGCCCGAGCCCCCGGAAATTTTCGCCGCGCATTATAGCCAGCGAAGTCACGGCAAACGGCGTTTATTCCGGTTTTTGTCCGACAATCGTCGGAACCGGGCCCGGACGGGGTCGGTTATTGATGGCTGACCCAAAATACCGCAGTGCCCACGACCAGGATGATCAGGAACAGAATCGCCCAAGCATCGACCGTGCTATCAGGTTTTGTCGCTTTGGTAGGGTTGCTCATTGCATCGCCTCTTGTCGGTTTTATCGGTGATTGCATAAAGACTCGACCACAGTAAAGACGACGATTGCCCTCACGACAAATACGGGTTTATCAATAACGGATCTCGTTAGTCGTTTTGGTTCTTTACATATACTCAAACATCACTTTTGCGCATAACTGCAAACTGGTATCTTGCCCCGGCTCCGTAGGGAGTGCGCGGCCGTGCGCGCAGAATTGCCGAGGCAGCATCGGAGACCTCCAGGCGAAAAAACGCAACGGGATCCGACCGGCCCAAGCCTGAGAACAGGACTTATATGTACGTATATGACGAGTACGATCAGCGGATCATCGAGGACCGCGTCAAGCAGTTCCGTGATCAGACCCGACGCTATCTGGCAGGTGAGCTGAGCGAAGAAGAATTCCGCCCCCTGCGCCTGCAAAACGGGCTTTATATCCAACGCTTCGCGCCGATGTTGCGGGTGGCGGTGCCTTACGGCCAACTGACTTCGCGCCAGACGCGGATGATGGCCAAGATTGCCCGCGACTATGACAAGGGCTATGCCCACATCAGTACCCGGCAGAACGTCCAGTTCAACTGGCCGGCGCTGGAAGACATCCCGGACATTCTCGCTGAGCTGGCCACCGTGCAGATGCACGCGATCCAGACCAGCGGCAACTGCCTGCGTAACGTCACCACCGACCAGTTCGCCGGTGTCGCTGCCGATGAGCTGATTGACCCGCGCCCTTGGTGCGAGATCGTTCGCCAGTGGACCACGTTCCACCCGGAATTCGCCTACCTGCCGCGCAAGTTCAAGATCGCTATCAACGGTTCGACGTCTGACCGTGCGGCCATCGAAGTCCATGACATCGGGCTCGAGCCGGTGCACAACGCGGCCGGCGAACTCGGTTTCCGCGTGCTGGTGGGCGGTGGTCTCGGCCGTACACCGGTAGTGGGCGCGTTCATCAATGAATTCCTGCCGTGGCAAGACCTGTTGAGCTACCTCGACGCCATCCTGCGGGTCTACAACCGCTATGGCCGTCGTGACAACAAGTACAAGGCGCGGATCAAGATTCTGGTCAAGGCCCTGACGCCTGAAGTCTTCGCCCAGAAAGTCGACGCGGAAATGGAACACCTGCGCGGTGGCCAGACCACGTTGACCGAGGCCGAAGTGCATCGCGTCGCCAAACACTTCGTCGACCCGGACTACAAGGCCCTGGACAACCAGGCGGCCCAACTGGCCGAGCTCGACAAAGAACACCCGGGCTTCGCCCGCTGGCGCACCCGCAATACCCTGGCCCACAAAAAGCCGGGTTATGTCGCGGTGACCCTGTCCCTGAAGCCGACCGGCGTTGCGCCGGGCGACATCACCGACAAACAGCTCGACGCGGTGGCCGACCTGGCCGATCGCTACAGCTTCGGTCAACTGCGCACGTCCCACGAGCAGAACATCATCCTGGCCGACGTTGAACAGTCCCAACTGTTCGCGATGTGGGGCGAGTTGCGCGAGCAAGGTTTCGCCACGCCGAACATCGGCTTGCTGACCGACATCATCTGCTGCCCTGGCGGTGATTTCTGCTCGCTGGCCAACGCCAAGTCGATCCCGATCGCCGAGTCGATCCAGCGTCGTTTCGAAGACCTGGACTACCTGTTCGACATCGGCGAACTGGACCTGAACATCTCCGGCTGCATGAACGCCTGTGGTCACCACCACGTCGGCCACATCGGCATCCTCGGGGTGGACAAGAAAGGCGAAGAGTTCTACCAGGTCTCCCTCGGTGGCAGCGCGAGCCGCGACGCCAGCCTGGGCAAGATCCTCGGCCCGTCCTTCGCCCAGGAAGCCATGCCTGACGTAATCGAGAAACTGATCGACGTGTACATCGAACAACGTACCGAAGACGAGCGCTTCATCGACACCTATCAGCGTATTGGCATCGACCTCTTCAAGGAACGCGTCTATGCAGCGAATCATTAAGAACAACGAGGTCGTCGACGAAACCTGGCACTTGCTGCCCAAGGATTTCAACATCGACGAGATCAGCAACTGCGACGACCTGATCGTCCCGTTGCAGCTGTGGCGCGAACACAGTCGTATGCTCAAGGCCCGCGATGGCGGTCTTGGCGTGTGGCTGGATGCCGATGAAGAAGCCGAGGAAATCGGTGAAGACGTCGATCAGTTCCAAGTGATCGCCCTGAATTTCCCGGCCTTCACCGACGGGCGCAACTACTCCAACGCACGTCTGCTGCGTGACCGCTATGGCTTCAATGGCGAATTGCGGGCAATCGGCGATGTGCTGCGCGACCAGCTCTTTTACATGCACCGCTGCGGGTTCGACGCCTTTGCCATTCGCGCCGATAAAGACCCGTATGAAGCCCTTGAAGGTCTCAAGGACTTCTCGGTGACCTATCAGGCCGCCACCGACGAACCGCTGCCGTTGTTCCGTCGCCGCTGATACCGGCAAAACCTTGAACCCCGCCCGGGGTTCAAGGCGCCCTCCTTCGCTTAGAAACCCGCACGCGCCTCCAGCGCCCGGAATGCCGCCATCGGGTGATCGAAGCGCCCGCTCCCGCGAATTATCCGCCCCCACATCTCCTCTGAAGCATCGGCCTCTTGCAACAATCGCCAGACTCGCGCCTGAAGTGACAGGTAACTGACCCGAAAGTCGGCCGTCAGGCTCAGCCGGTCTATGACGGCTAAAAACCGCGTACCGGAGGGTTTACCTGCCAATCGCTGCCAAAGGGCTTGCCGGGACTGTTGCAACGCTTCGTCGCAGTCGCGCAACCACACCGTCGGCGTACCATAATCCGCGCCCGGAGCGCTCAGCCACAGATTGATGCCCGTCTGTTCACGATGACTGATCAACCGGTGCAGCGTGTCCTCGTCTGTCAACGGATTGCCCCATAGCAATACGCGGTCGTCCGCCACCGCCTGATTGATGATCGCGGGCGGAACCCGGGTAATACGGTTGTCGCGCAGGTCCAGCATCGTCAGATAAGGCTCATCCTTGACCCCGACAGGGCAGCGATTGATCGCCGTATTCCTCAGGTTGAGCTGGCGTAAATTGTTCATGCCCAGCACCACCGGCGGAACGCCCAACGGGTTGTCGCTCAGGTCCAGGGTTTGCAAGTGGGTCAGATCACTCAATTGTGAAGCGGCGCGCTCAGTGAATGCCAACTGTGTGGCTCGCAGATTGAGTGAGACCAGTTTCGGCAACTGCCCGATAACGGGCGGCAAGGCGCGCCCTGCGTCACCGCCCACGAAGAAAGGACGCAAATCGAAGCCTTCCAGATTCAACACTTCAAGGTTCGGAAAGCCCTCCAGGAACCCGTTCAGACTCTCGTGCTCGGTCAGGTGAAAACCATGCATCGACAATTCGATCACATCGTTGAGCCTGGCATTCAGCGTGGGTAATCGGTGAAAGTCCTCGAAGGTCAGGTCCAGCCTGACACCACGCAGTTGCCCGTCGACATAGACACGATCTTGCAGCGGCCCGCGTTTTTGCCAAATGGCGACAAGCTCCACGGCAAGCTCAGTCCTGACCCCGCGCTCCTGTTGCAGGGCGGTGTGCAGGACGTGGGCATTGTGCACGGCGATTTGCGCAGGGTTCATCCCCTCCGCCTCCTCATCGCCCATGGCCACGAAGGGAACGTCCATATCGGCAATGTCTTGTACCGCTTGATCGACCCATTCGGTCAAATCGACATTGAGCTGTTGCAGTTGCAGAGCCAGCAGGTCGATATACGCCTGCACCCTGCCCTCTGCCAGCAGCAACACCTGATCAATGCTCGCGTCGCTGATGTCCGGATAAATATCCTTGAACTGCAACTTGATCGCTTGCAACTTCAGGGCGTCACCCTGAGGGGTTGTCGGGTAACCGCCGCCGCGCAGTCCCTGCCGTTCAAAGGTCAACCCCGTGTCCAGCCTTTGCAGGCCGAGCAGGGTATCGGCACGGGACAATGCCCGATCGCCGAGGTTGAGCTGCAACGCCTTGGCCGGGTCTGGTGACGTGAGGTGCAACGCCGAGCGTTCCTCGTCCGTCAGCACGCCGAGGACCGCGTCATAGACATCCGTTTGCCGGCCTTGGCGCAGGTAACGGTTTCCCACCTTGATGATGTTTCGGCAGTGAGGGCTGTCAAGGGGGCCGCAACGATCAAGCACCCGGCCAGAGGACGCACCGTCGAGGACCTCGATGCGCAGGTCTTTCGGCCAGCCGGGCAGATTGTTCAGCGAGTGCAATGCCAGCGTGTCCGTCTCGGCATTCGCGACCGAGCGCAGGTAAAAGCCTTCATAGACCCGGTCGAGACGGACATGCTGTTGGTATTGCCGGGCTTTGCCGTCCAGTCGCGCGAATACCTGCCTGGCCTCGTTCGCATCTGGCAACGACGTGATGTCGATGCCATAGCGGTCGAGCATCTGCTCGATGGCGATTGTCGGCAGGTCGGGGTACTCGCGCTGAAATAGCCGGACCCATTCATGCTCCGACTTTTGCAGCGCTTCGTAGCGTTGGTTGAAAAGCACAGTGTCTGCTTCCAGACCGAGATCCTGATCGATCTTGAAGCGGCTGATGGTATCCGCCAATAAAGGGGTCGGTGGACGGCCCGTCTGCATCAACCGCAGCATGTCATCGTCGACCGCGCTGACCTTGGCGATCTGCGCCAGGACCTCATCGCTGAAGGAGGCCACCGAGGGGCCGATTCCACGGATCAATTCGATGCGAGGGTTCAAGGGCGTCGGCGCAACGGCCGGTTCCGACGCAGGACGGGCGCCCGGCTCTGCCGGATCGACGCTGGGCTCGCGGACGCGCTCCGCCATGCTATCGGCCTGCGCAGCGCTCCCATTGAGCGCTGACTCGGCACCCAGCATCGGCAACGCATTCAGCAAGCCAAACACCGTGCGTGTCCGGCCCTCCGAGCGTTGGCCCGGCGTTTTTCCATTGACCGCCTGATTCAGGCCATACCCGGCGTCAATGAGCCCGGCCAATGCCAGCACCCCCTCGCCTCCTGGGACAAACAAGGCGAGCGGACCAAACCGGTTGACCCATTGCACAACGGGTTCGACGACGGCGCTCAACTGATCCCGGTTGACCTGCGCATCGTCACGGATGGCCTGAAGCTCTGCCCGTGCGGCCTGTTTCATTGTCATTAGCAGGCGGGCAAAAGGGTCGGTCGCCGCCGCCGGATCATCGAAGCCGATGTAATCGTTCGGGTCCCAATAGCCATCGTTGTTGAAGAAACCGGCGTTGTTGCCCAGCCAATGTTTAGCCGGATAAATCGCCATGCCATCCAGCGCTGTCAGGACACCGGCGTGAAACGTTCCATCTTCGCGATCGTCTTCGGCAAAGTGACGGGCCAAGGCCTGTTTGGTCGCGTCGAGCTTGCCCTGCGTGGCAACCCACTGGCGCAACTGCGCGGTATTGGCGAATTCATGCAGCGGGGAAGAATTGCCAGGGACGTACACCAGCACACGGGCACTGACGGTGTCACGGAAGGCCCAGATATCGGTCGCGGTGTAGCGGTACAGTTTCAGAAGACCGAACTTGACGGTTGAAGGCACGCGAGTCGGTGCTTGCAGCTGCTCAAGGGTCAGCGTTTGCCAGGACTGATCGGCGGACAGACCTGCCGCCCGCATCGCCAGCGCCAGACCTTCTTGCGTCAGGCGTTGTTCATGTCGCTGCAACCAGGCCGCCATGACGAACGCCGCCTTTACCGACGTTCTCAATGCGGACGGTCTGGCCGCCACCTGCACAGCGTCGGCTGGCCATGCCTGATCGAGATACGCTTGGTACAGGTCCTTGAGCTCCAGCTCCCAGACCCATTTCTTGAAATCGGCGGGCCTGAGATTGAGCTGAGTCAGCGGCCCATATACCTGCGGGGTGGTCTGCCGGTAGATGCCTTCATAGGTCTGGTGATTGCCGCTGCCGTGATCGGCGAATTCGTCGACGTGCTCGACAATCCGAATCGTCGGTCCCACGTCCGGCGGCGTGTACAGGCCGAACGCCGTCTCGGCAAAACGCCCGTCACCCACCGTCTGGTCGTTGGACAGCAGCGCGTGCAGCAGCGACCGGGAACTTGCCACTCGTCCCTGCTCGAAACCGTTCTCGGCAGGATGACCCTTGTAATGGTAATCGAGCGTGACCAGCAAGGCCGTCTGCGGGTCGATGCCCGCGCCCCACTTTTGCTTGATCAGGCATTCGCCGAACTGGCCTGGGGATTGTGGCAAGGCGAGATCGATAACGGCTTTCAATTCATCACGCCATTTCGGCGACGCCGACGGTGTCGGGCTATCAGCAGACTCGTGAGCGATGTCGTTCATTGAGCGGCCCCCGAATGGCTGGGCCCCGGGACTGGCGGCGCAGGATGGCGCATCAGCGCCGCACCGGTGAGCTGCCTGATCAATGCCCGACGTTCATTTTTGAAGTTATCGAAAATGGCGTTCAGGCGTTCGGTGGCCACCGGACGGGTGAGTTCAGCCTGCCTCTCCACCTGCGCAAAATCTCGTGCCGAGCGGTCGGCGATTGCCAGGAAACGATCTGGATTTGACACCTCCAGATACTCCACCCAAAACCGTTGGATGATCATCCATTCCAGCAACGCGCTGGTGCGTTCGGTGGTCAGGACTTTCTGATAAGCCCGTTCCAGCGCCGCCGGCGCCACCTCGACATCCAACGCCGATGTCACCATTCTGGGCTGAGCCGGCAAGCTCAGGCGTTCGGCCAGCCCCACGCGATACGCCAGACTGATTTCCAGAGCTTGTTCGTAGCTTCCGGACTGTGGACCGGTGCGCGCATTGATATCCGCCAGCGCAAACCCCTCGACCTCATGCAGCCTGAACAACCCCCTGAGCAGGGTGATCAGTTGCTGCTCCACCGAAGCAGGCCCGGTAAGGGCTGCGGCCATGGCCCGATAAAACAACACCTGCACTTCCATCTCACTGAAGAGTGCGGAGTAGCCATCAGCGCTGAACCTTCCGACCCGGGCCAGACGAAACAGCCTGCGTCGCAAGCCATCATCTTCCGTCGCAGCCTCCACGACACTCCACACCCGCTGGCTGAAGTGGCTGAACAGTCGTTTGTAATCGGCCGTCTCGGACAGTTGCGCAAGCACAGTGAAAAATCCCCTGGACTCTGGATAGGCGCGCAATGAATCCCACAACCCGCGCTTGCGCCGGGTTTCGGTAGAGCCAAGCCCGGTCAGCCACGCGGAACTGTGAGCCTCGGTCGGCGAGTAAGCGCCTGAGCGACGGTAGTCCGAAGCAATGATCCCCAGGCTTACACCGGTCTTCTGCTGATGCACCACGACCTTTTTCAACGTGTCGGCGGACAGAGGATTGCCATACAGGTTGGTGCCTCTGTTTGGGACCGCATGCCCCTTAAAGACATCCTCAGGCAGGGTTTCGATCTGATTGTCTCGTAAATCCAGCTCACTCAGCCTGGGCAAACCGGAGGCGCCCAAAGGCCAGTTTTTTATCCCGGTGCCTTGCAGGTTCAGGTGTTCCAGATGCTGCAACTTGCTGACATCGGGAGCCCTCACAAGGTTTGGGTTAAACGCCAGGTTCACTGATTGCAGGCTGGTCATATCGGCCAATTGAGTCACCGACTCAGAGGTCAGTTGAATGAGGTTGTCGCTCAGGTCCAGATGGACCAACCCGGGCATTGAGCTCAACGCCAGCGGCAGCCTCGTCAGTTGATTGCCTCTCAATGACAAGCTTCGAAGAGTGCGGAAGTTTCTCAGGAAGGCGTTCAGCCCGGCGCTGGCGCCCACACCGTCCAGCACCAACCTCTCGACGTGGCTGAAGTCCCCGACGATAACCGGCAATTCGCCCAGAGGCTGGGCGTCAAAGCTGAGTGTGGAGCGTAGGTTAGCGCCCGCTTCACTCGCCTCGGGCTCGTTGCGCCAGCAGCGAATGATCGCCTGAGCGATGCGATATTTGCTGAGACGACTGACCTCCTGCCTTGAGCCATCGGGCCGCAGATACCAGGTTTGCCGACTGACCCAGTGACTCAGTACCTGCCTGATGGTCTGAAATTGCAGCCTCAACGCTTCCAGCTTCTTCAAGACGACCGTCACGTTCTGCCCCAGATCATTTACCAACGCGTGAATGCGAACCGGGGAATGCATCGGATACAGTTCCAGCGCCCTGCGGACCAGGACGTCTTGGGTGGTTTTGATGAGCACGGGTCTCGGTATAACGGGAGAAGACGACGTGGCGTGCCTGTCTGCCAGCCGCATGGGGGAGGTGTAGCCCGCTCGCGGGGGGCGTGCATCGATCAGTTCCGCGATGGCGGTTCGCCGTGTCAGGGCGAGCTGCGTTATTTTCTCTCGCAACGCTGCCCCGCCGTCGCTCAGGTTAACGCCCAGTGCTGTTTTGAGCGGCGTCGAGAGTCCATGCCAGAGGGCCTTGAAATACTGTTCGCGCGTGCGTCCCGCGAATGCGGTGGCGGGAGCAATGTCGTCGATCGACACGCTGTATCGATCAGGATGGACGTCGATCTGCAGCTTCTGCGCAGCGTCCGCCGATCCAATGCTGATCGACTCGCTTTGCGCACCTGACGAAGCCTGTAACTGAACCCTGGTATTACCCGTCCATCCCGGCAGTTGCTCAAGAGTGTCGAGCACCAGGCGGTCGGTGGCCAGCCCACCCACGGCATTAAGGTACAACCCTTCGTAAGCGCGACTGACCTGCACCCGTTGCAAATAACGACGGGCTTCCTCCGCCAGACGCAAGGGTACGTTGCCCTCCTCCAGGCTGCTCAACTCCGCAGCATCGGCATGCCGCACCAGTTCTTCGGCAATCGCCGAGGGCAACTGGGCCATCTTGTCGATCAACACCGTGACCCGGGCATCAGCCGGTACTTCAGTACGTTTGTAAATCCGCTCGAACAGCGCGAGTTTGCTGCTTTCGGCTTGATCGGCAATGAGCTTTGTCAGGGCCTTTGCCCGCGCGCTCGCGTCCTGGGTAGTGGAGCCCAGAAGGCTTTGGCGTTGGGCGCTGTCCATGGCTGTCAGCAGCGAGGTGTGTAATTGGCCCTTATGCAAAGCATCCTGATTGAGGCTGACGGTTTTCCCCGGTAACGCCGTGGCCGCGCCATAGAAACCCGTTTGCCTGCCTGCGGCAGTGACAACTTTGATGGCCGAGTTGTCTGGCCAATGACGGGACGTCGTCAGCAGGTGCAATTGCAGATCCGGGTCTGCCAAGACTGCCGACGACGGGGTTTTCAACTGCTCGATAAAGTCGGTGACCGCAGCATCCGCCCGAAACCGCTGCACTGTATCGACCAGCAGTGCCGGTGGCCGGCTGCGGTCGACGTGTGCCTGGCGCAAGACCGTGTCCTCGATCCCGCAGACGGCAAGGATGTGCGTCGCCGTGGTATCGGGCACCTTGTCGCGGGTGTAACCGAAACGGCGAAACAATTTTAGCCGATCCCATTCTTGCGGCAGCTCAGAGTCATGGCGCCACGCCCCGACATCGTTGGTTTCGAGCTCGGGTGAATAGGTGCCGCCGCTCCCCACCGGGGCAATCACCTCCCACAGGTCCGTCGCCGTTTTTGGCCGCACGGCATACAGATGTGTATCGATTGGAAGGTACGCCTGACCGTCCATCCAGTGCAGTCCTCTCGCATCCGCTGCGAGTGCCGGGGGTAACCGTCGGCTCTGTTGATACACCGTAAGATCGGGATTCCACAGACGGCCCCGAGCGTCCACACCCGGGACCTTTCTCAGGCGCTCGATGAAGACGGATGTCCTGATGTTTTTAAACGCGGTACCAACAGCCGCCGAACCAGCGGCAAACGCGGCCATCAGGATCAGGTTTTCGATGGTATCGAACAGATAATCCGTGGCTTGCTCCTGCTCGCCCCTGGACCAACTGGCCACGCCTTCATACACCTCCGACAGCAACTGCATCACCGTCACAGCCAAGAGGATGTGGCCAACAAACGGCACAAACGATGCGCCGAACAACAGGACGTTAAGGCTGATGGCCTTGTAGGTCTCCAGCCTGTCCAGTCGGGATTTTTCGTCTTCGTCGTCCGTGGGCACCACCAGAAGCCGGGCATCGGCGATGACCTGATTCGCATACTGACGAAAAATTTCCTCGAACATGTCGCCTTGTATGTCCACACCCGACAGCGACACGTAGACACTGGTCGCGGGAAGCGGCGAGGAAACGGGGACGGACAAGCGTTTTTCAAGAGCTTGCAGAAACGCGGACCGTTCACCCAGCTTGATGTAGCGCATGAAGAATTTCTGGAACGCGGAGGTTCTCAGACGCTTACTCAATTCCACCTCGAAATCCGTGAAGGACGCGTATTCCTTCAACGGGTGCAGCGGGTCATCCGGCAGGTAGACCACGCAGCGGTAATCGTCATCGTCATGTTCCTCGACCGGCCCGATAAACATCGCGCCATTGACCGTGACATCAAACATTTCCAACGCCTGGTAACCCAGCGTGTGGTTGCCAAGTTTGACGGGGCGCTGTTCCTTGACTGACTTCAATGCCTGGTGCATTTCGACACTGATGGCTTTTTTCATCAGCGCGACATGCCGCTGTACTTCAAAGCTGTTCTTGGCGTGTGCAACATACTTGTTAGATAAGTGGTTGATACCGGACGCTGGTTCAAACAGTGATTTGACATGCGCCTGGTATTGTTTTCCAAGATCAAGTTTGCGGCACAACGCGGCGAACTCATGCGGCTCTATCGATAAGACTTTATTGACTGTGCCGGTGATGGTTTGCGGGATATAAATTAACGATGTATCGCTATAGTTTCCGGCCAGTGTTTCGCTGAGTTCAAAATTTTCACAGGCGGCCGACAGCAGATCCCGATCAATCGGCAGCACCAGTTTCTTGCGAAGTCCCAGCAGGCTGGACGTTGATCGCACGTGCTGAAAAATGACGCCCTGCGTATCCAGTGGCGTACCCAGCTTGTCCGACATGGCTTGAGCCAGTAGGGGGCGACAGACGCTTTCAGGCGATTTGAAGCCTTTCAGGAGGTCGGCAAGTTCACCTCTTGAACGATGGCTGGCGGTCAGGCTTTCATAAAGTTCACTTCGCCGTTGACTTGAGGCAGTCAACAACCAGGCAGGAGCATTACTTTTAATCAGATCAAAAAAGACACCCTGTTGATCTGGCGTCAACACAGGCGTGTTTGAGTTTGTGGGCGGAGAAGACATTGTGATCACTCGAAACTGACTAGGATCGCTAGCCTATCGAGCCACTTTTTTAAAAAGCGCTATCTATATACCGCCACAAAAAAACGGTCGCTTTCACTGCAAGGCAGTGCAAGCGACCGTTAATTTAAAGTGTTACCAAAAGCGTTGCTGGGTCAACCGGCTCCACCAGCTCAGCAATACGCGATCCACCGACCCACTGGCCGCCATCCCGATACGCTCTTGCAGGCTTTTGCGTTCGGCGTAATGCAAATGGTACAGCTCCGACTTCTTCGCTCGTTCAGCGAGGTATTCGTCGCTGGTCTTGAGTTCGTCCACCAGTTGCTTGTCCAGCGCGGCGATGCCAAGCCAGATTTCACCGGTGGCCACTTCGTCAATGGCCAGTTGCGGGCGATAACGCGAGACGAAGTTCTTGAACAGCTGGTGGGTGATGTCCAGGTCTTCCTGAAACTTCTCGCGGCCTTTCTCAGTGTTTTCGCCAAACACAGTCAAGGTGCGCTTGTATTCGCCGGCGGTCAGGACTTCGAAGTCGATGTCGTGCTTTTTCAGCAAGCGATTGACGTTAGGCAACTGCGCCACGACGCCGATCGAACCCAGAATCGCAAACGGGGCGCTGATGATCTTCTCGCCGATACACGCCATCATGTAGCCGCCACTGGCCGCGACCTTGTCGATGCAGATGGTCAACGGCACGCCGGCATCGCGGATGCGCGCCAGTTGCGAGGACGCCAGGCCGTAGCTGTGAACCATGCCGCCGCCGCTTTCCAGACGCAGTACCACTTCGTCTTTAGGCGTCGCCAACGTCAACAGTGCCGTGATCTCGTGGCGCAGACTTTCAGTGGCCGACGCCTTGATGTCGCCGTCGAAATCCAGCACGAATACCCGCGGCTTGGCCTCGGGTTTCTTCTTTTGTTTTTTATCGGTTTTAGCCTGGGACTTGCGCAAGGCCTTGAGCTGGTCCTTGTCGAGCAAGGTTTGCTCCAGGCGTTCGCGCAGCTCTTTGTAGAAATCATTCAGCTTGCTGACTTGCAACTGGCCGGCCGATTTGCGCCGACCTTTGCTGCGCAGCGCCGCGAAACTGGCCAGGACCACCAGAATGGCGATCACCAGTGTCACGGTCTTGGCCAGGAAACTGGCGTACTCGGACAAAAACTCCACAGTGACTCCTTCAAAACGATGCGCGGCTTAAAACACGCGCGGGACAACGCCAGCATACCCATGCTCCGCCTCGGCGGCCAGCCGTGAAACCTCTGGCAACAGGCCTGTAACGGGCATTTCAAACAAGCGTATGTTTTTTCATTGACAGCTCACTGTCATCCTCATAACCTCGCCAAACCTTCAACGTACCGGGATGACGCGGACGTGGGCAGCATCTATCTGATTCGACATGGCCAGGCCTCCTTTGGTGCAGACGACTATGACGTCCTGTCGCCGACCGGTGTTCGCCAGGCAGAAATCCTCGGCCAGCACCTCGCCGAGCTGGGTGTCAGCTTTGACCGCTGCCTCTCGGGCGACTTGCGCCGTCAGCAGCACACCGCCACCAGCGCGCTGGAACAGTTCGCTGCCGTGGGCTTGCCGGTGCCGACCCTGGAAATCGATTCCGCCTTCAACGAATTCGACGCCGACGCGGTGATCCGCGCGCTGCTGCCGGCCATGCTGGAGGATGAACCCGAAGCCCTGGACATCCTGCGCAATGCCGCGCAAAACCGCGCCGAGTTCCAGCGCATCTTCGCCCTGATCATCGAGCGCTGGCTCGCCGGCACCTATGACACGCCGGGGCTTGAAAGCTGGCTTGGGTTTGTCGAACGCGTACAGGCCGGTCTGCACCGCCTCCTCGAAAGCGCCGACAACACCCAGAAAATCGCCGTGTTCACCTCCGGTGGCACCATCACTGCCCTGCTCCACCTCATTACTCAGATGCCCGCAAGGCAGGCATTTGAACTGAACTGGCAAATCGTAAACACCTCGCTCAACCTGCTGAAGTTTCGCGGTCGCGAGGTGGCACTGTCTTCTTTCAACAGTCATGCGCACTTGCAGCTGTTGAAGGCACCGGAACTCATCACGTTTCGCTGAGTCCGGACTATTGTGACCCTGGCTGTAATCACCCAGCTCTAATTACCCAAGAAAGGATCGAACCATGACCTCCGTAGCTGATGCCGTACAAGCAATGAAAGCCAAGTTCAACCCAGCCGCCGCTGCCGGTCTGGACCTGGTATTCGGTTTCCGCATCGACGATACCCAGAATTTCTCGCTGGTCGTCAAAGATGGCGCCTGCGAGCTGCAGGAAGGCGAAAATCCTGACGCCCAGGTCACTCTGGTGATGGACGGCGAAACCCTGCAAGGCATCGTCGACGGTTCGACCGACGGCATGCAAGCGTTCATGGGCGGCAAACTGCGCGCTGAAGGCGACATGATGCTGGCCATGAAACTGTCCGAGCTGTTCCCAAGCTAAGACGGCGGTTCCCGTCTTCGGGAACCTCTCTGGCTGCACACGAATCCCGCCCCTTGTGGCGGGATTCGTCGTTTTCCGCCCCCGCAAATCGGCTACCGGTGAATTTGCCGTCTATATTCCTTGTGGCCGCATGCGTCAGACATCGGCTGTTTGCCCCTCGATGAATTGACGGAGCGCACTGCCATGAGTCCACCTGACAACCACGAAGGTCTGAACCGCCGACGTGTACTGCAAGGCCTTTCGGCAGGCGCCGTCGGTGCCTGGATCAGCCCGCTCATCGCAGGGAGTAAAACCATGCCCGACACCCCGGCCGACCTCATTCTGTACAACGGACGCCTGCACACCGTCGACCGCAAGAAACCCCAGGCCAGCGCCGTCGCGATCAAGGACGGACGCTTCGTGGTAGTCGGCAGCGACGCCCAGGCCATGGCCCTGCAAGGCCCCGGCACACAGGTCGTCGACTTGCACGGACGCACGGTGATTCCCGGCCTCAACGACTCGCACCTGCACCTTATCCGCGGTGGCTTGAACTACAACCTCGAACTGCGCTGGGAAGGCGTGCCGTCGCTGGTCGATGCCCTGCGCCTGCTCAAGGACCAGGCCGACCGCACGCCCACACCGCAATGGGTGCGGGTGGTCGGTGGCTGGAACGAATTCCAGTTTGCCGAGAAGCGCCTGCCGACGATTGATGAACTGAACAAAGCCGCACCGGACACCCCGGTGTTCGTGCTGCACCTTTACGACCGCGCCCTGCTCAACCGCGCGGCGCTGAAAGTGGTCGGTTATACCCGCGACACGCCGAACCCGCCGGGCGGCGAAATCCAGCGGGACGCTAATGGTGATCCCACCGGCATGCTGATCGCCCGCCCGAACGCGATGATTCTCTACTCGACCCTGGCCAAGGGGCCGAAGTTGCCGCTGGACTATCAGGTCAACTCGACCCGCCAGTTCATGCGCGAACTCAATCGCCTCGGCGTGACCAGCGCCATCGATGCCGGCGGCGGTTATCAGAATTACCCGGACGACTATCAAGTCATTCAGCAACTGGCCAAAGACCAGCAACTCACCGTGCGCATCGCCTACAACCTGTTCACACAGAAACCCAAGGAAGAGCTGACCGACTTCAAAAACTGGACCAGCACCTCCCATTACGGCCAGGGCGACGATTTCCTGCGGCACAACGGTGCCGGGGAAATGCTGGTGTTTTCGGCGGCCGACTTCGAAGACTTCCTCGAACCACGCCCGGACTTGCCGCAAACCATGGAACAGGAGTTGGAACCAGTGGTGCGGCATCTGGTGGAACAGCGCTGGCCATTCCGCCTGCATGCCACCTACAACGAATCCATCAGCCGCATGCTCGACGTGTTCGAGAAGGTCAATCGCGACATTCCGTTCGACGGTTTACCGTGGTTTTTCGATCATGCGGAAACCATCACCCCGCGGAACATCGAGCGGGTCAAAGCCTTGGGCGGAGGCATCGCCATTCAGGATCGCATGGCTTTCCAGGGCGAATACTTCGTCGACCGCTATGGCGCCAAAGCCGCCGAACACACGCCGCCGATTGCGCGCATGCTCGCCGAAGGCATTCCGGTGGGGGCCGGCACCGATGCCACGCGGGTGTCCAGCTACAACCCCTGGACATCGATGTATTGGCTGGTCAGCGGCCGCACCGTTGGCGGACTGGAACTGTACCCGCAAGGCTTGAGCCGCGATACGGCGCTGGAACTCTTCACCCACGGCAGCGCCTGGTTTTCGTCCGAACAAGGCAAGAAAGGCCAGATCAAGGTCGGGCAACTGGCGGATCTGATTGCACTGTCGGCGGACTATTTCCACATCGACGATGAAGCGATCAAATGGATCGAGTCGGTGCTGACCATTGTCGACGGCAAGATCGTCTACGGCAGCGTCGAGTTTGAAAAACTCGGGCCGCCGCCGATTCCTGTGGTGCCCGAGTGGTCGCCCGTCGCCAAGGTGCCGGGCCACTGGAAGCCCGTGGCGCCACTGACGGCGCAGGTGCATCAATGCATCGGCGCGTGCGCGGTGCATGCGCACAGCCACGAGCGGGCGCGATTGTCGTCAGCGCCGGTCAGCGACTTTCAGGGGTTCTGGGGCGCGTTTGGCTGTTCGTGTTTTGCGTTTTGAACAATGATTCCCACACACCCACTGGGGGTCTGCCTCAGGCATGACTCCCAGGCTGTAGCCGCACTCGCGAATCCCCCCTTCTTTAGCGACCGCCGACATCGCAAACTCGTCTAAAAAACTGTTAGTTCTTACAGGTGCCAGCACAAGGACGTCGGCCCTATTCTTTCAAGTGACAGCAAGTCGGAATGGTTTGACCCACATCAAGGTCCAGCGCCTGTCATTCCCGCAACCTAACTTGCATCGAAAGCCAATGAAGGCTTATTCGAGGCTGATGGCCGGCCATTCTCAAGGAAGAGTCAAACATGCGTTCACTCAACATTATTCTGTTGTCATCGGCATTCAATGGTCTGAGCCAAAGGGCCTGGCTCGAATTGCGCGAGTTGGGACATAGCCCCAGCGTAGTGCTGTTCACCGACGAGAAAGCTGTCTGCGAGCAGATTGAGCAGTCGGGGGCCGACCTGGTGATTTGCCCCTTCCTCAAGGACCGGGTGCCGCAACTCCTGTGGAGCAACCGTGATCGCCCGGTGGTGATTATCCATCCGGGCATTGTCGGTGACCGGGGCGCCAGCGCACTGGATTGGGCCATTACCCGTGAGCTGACCCGCTGGGGTGTCACCGCGCTTCAAGCCGTGGAAGACATGGATGCCGGGCCGGTCTGGTCTACGTGCGAATTCAACCTCCCCCAAGGGCTGCGCAAATCCGAGCTGTATAACGGCCCGGTCAGCGATGCGGCGATCCGCTGCATTCGTGATGTCGTGGACAAATTCATCGACGGTTATGAGCCCGTACCGGTCGAACATCATCCCCGGGTGATGGGCCACTTGCAGCCGAACATGAACCAGGCTGATCGGACCTTCGGTTGGCATGACTGCTCGCGATTCATCAAACGCTGCATCGACGCAGCGGACGGGCAACCTGGCGTATTGGCGAGCCTGGCAGATGGTCAGTATTACGTGTACGACGCCCATCTGGACTCACGCAGCGGCACACCTGGAGACATTCTGGCGGTGCGCGACGACGCGATACTGGTCGCCACCGGCGATCACAGTGTGTGGATCGGTTCGATGCGACGCAAACCCCGGCCGGGCGAAGAAACCTTCAAACGTCCTGCCCGGCATGTACTCGCTGCTCAACTGAATAACGTGCCCATCCTCCACGGATCGATCGCCTCGTCCCCTGACACCGAAACCTATCAACCGATCCGCTACCGTGAATCGGGGACTGTCGGCGAGCTCACTTTCGAGTTTTATAACGGCGCCATGAGCACCGAGCAATGCCAGCGACTGGTCACCGCTCTGCGCTGGGCCAAGACCCGAGATACCCAGGTGCTGCTGATCAAGGGTGGGCGCGGCAGTTTCTCCAATGGCGTGCACCTCAACGTGATCCAGGCTGCCGAGGCGCCGGGGCTGGAGGCCTGGGCCAATATCCAGGCGATCGACGACGTCTGCGAAGAGATGCTCAGCGCCCGGCAACTGGTGGTCAGCGGCCTGACGGGCAGTGCCGGGGCTGGCGGCGTGATGCTGGCGCTGGCCGCAGATATTGTCTTCGCCCGCGCGGATATCGTCCTCAACCCGCACTACAAAACCATGGGGCTGTATGGCTCTGAATACTGGACCTACAGCCTGCCCCGCGCCGTCGGTCCGCGGATGGCGGAAAAACTTTGCGAGGAGTGCCTGCCGGTCAGCGCGACGCATGCCATGCAACTGGGCATGGTTCAGGAAATCGGCCCACGCTGTCCGGACGCGTTCGGCCGGTGGTTGTTGCAACGGGCGGGCAATGCGCTGACCGATCCGGCGTATGCCGCTGTGCGCGAGCGCAAGAGCCGGCTCGATACGCAACTCATGCAGCACTGCAGAAACGCCGAGCTGGCGGCGATGGAACTGGACATGGTGCACGACCGCAAACAGTTCGCCGAGAAGTGCCGACATTTTGTGTTCAAGCGCAAGGCGTGCGGCACACCGGTGCGGCTGGTGGCGCAGTGGGCACGCCAGCGCAGCCGGACGCAGCCGTTGGCCGCTGCTACATAAGCCGGCCCCCGCAGATCCGTTTACAATGCCGGCACCTCCCGCACCGGCCGCCCCATGGACATTGATCTCGCTCGCACCTTTCTGGAAATTGTTCGCCACGGCAGCCTGGCTGCCGCGGCGGAAAAACTTCACGTCACCCAGACCGCAATCACGGCGCGCGTGCAAAAACTCGAGAGCCAGCTGGGCAGCACGTTATTCGTGCGCAACCGTGCCGGTGCGCGGCTGACACCCAATGGCGAGGCCTTTGTGGTGTACGCCAATCAACTGGTCGAGACCTGGGAAGCCGCGCGGCGGGACTTGCCGTTGCCCGACGGTTACCGCGATGTGCTGCACATTGGCGGCGAGGTCAGTCTGTGCAATCCGCTGATGCTCAGTTGGGCCGGCGAACTGCGCGAGAAGATTCCCAGTCACGCCTTGCGCATGGAAATCCGCGACGGCGAGACCCTGCTGCGCCAACTGGAACTGGGGGTGCTGGACGCGGCGCTGGTCTATCAGCCCGAATATTGGCCGCGCCTGCAAGTCGAGCAGATCCTCGAAGAAAAACTCATCCTGGTACGCCTCGCCGGGCAGCCCGATCCTTATGTGTACATCGACTGGGGTCCGGACTTCCGCCGCCAGCACGATGCCGCCCTGCCGGAAAAAGCCAAGGCCGCCCTGAGCTTTAACCTCGGCCCCCTGGCCTTGCAATACATTCTGGAAAACGGCGGCAGCGGCTACTTCCGTACACGCGTGGTGCAGAGTTACCTCGAAAGCGGCGTGCTGGAGCCCGTGCCCAAAGCCCCGGAATTCAGTTACCCGACCTACCTGGTTTACTCGCGGGATCGCGACTCGGCGACCCTGCAACGGGCCTTCGATTTACTGCGTGAAGTGATCAAGATCGACGACGACTGGTCCCAGCGCTGGAATCCGCTGACCTGAATACACCGGATCATGGCGCTTGTGTCATCCAGGTTTGCTCAAGCTTGCGCGGGCAGATCAGCTAATCTGCTGGTGATAACAATAAGCAGAGGTGAACGCAGTGAGGCAAACCACCCAGGCATTCCGCGACCGCTATCGCGCTGACATCCATCCGCGCTACAACCCCTGGCTGCACGGGGCCTTTGTGCTGCTGTTCGGCGTGCTGGCCATCGGAGGGTTCTGGAGCACTGTGCATCAGGTCCGGCCGCTGGAATGGCTGACAGTGCCGTTGACGCTGTTGTTCTTCAACTTCGGCGTGTACCTGGTGCATCGGCACTTGGGGCATCACAAAAAGAACTTCGCGCGGATGTTCTACGCCCGCCATGCCGGCGACCATCACAGTTTTTTCGCCCCCGGCCACATGACCTACGATACTGCCCGGGACTGGCGGGTGATTCTGTTTCCAGCCTGGCTGATCGTGATCCACACCGTGGTCTTCACCCTGCCCGCCTGGTGGCTGTTCAAGCAGGTCAATGCCAACGTCGCCGGATTGTTTGGTGGCTGTCTGGTCCTCGGGTACCTGATGTACGAGGTGTTCCATGCCTGCGAGCATTTACCGCCGGACAACCCGGTCACGCGCCTGCCGTGGATCCGCCAGATGCGCCGCCTGCATGAACTGCATCACCGCCGCGAGCTGATGCAGGAACGCAATTTCAATATCGTTTTCCCGCTGATGGACTACCTGTTCGGCACCCTGTACTGGGAGCCGGTGCCTGCCCCCCTGACGAGTACGACCATGACCCGCATGCAGCACCAGATCGCTATCGCTGGAACTCCGATTGACGTGCTCGCCTATGCCAGCACCGTCACCCGTTGGCCGGAGTGGCATCCTTCGTCCCTGAAGGTCGAGGGCCAGGGTGGGCCGCTGCATGCCGGCCTGCGGTTCGAGGAGGACATCAGTGCCGGCGGGCGCGCGGGGCACTTGAGTTGGGAAGTCAACGAATACCTGCCAGGACGCCGCTGGAGTGCCTGGGCGCGCGGTGATCACGGGTTGTCGCTGGTCGTGACCTACGAATGCGAGGCGCAGGGCCAAGGCACACGTTTTGTACGGACCCTGGAGTATCAATTCTCGGGCCTGGCGATGCGCATCACTAATCGATTGCTGCTCAAGCGACGTATCGAGCGTGAGTCCGCAGCATCGATGCTGGCGTTGCGTGACATGGCGCAGAAAAACCTGAATCCGGCAGGAGTCAGCGTGTGAGAAGCGCCTTCAGGTTTCGCCATCTGTTGTCGCTGCTGATCATTGTCCTGGGGGCTTTTCTATTGTTGTTCCCGACCAAGGTTCGGCCGGTGGCCTGGACACCGCCGCCGGCGCCTTCCCTGACCAGCGGGGTGTATGCCGACAATCAGCGGCTCAAAGGGGTGGAGCGTGTCGGCCCGGCGGACATCGAAGGGCCCGAGGCGCTCCTGCTGGAAGATAACGCGCTCATCACCGGGCTGCACGACGGCCGGCTGATTCGCACCAGCCTCGACGGCAAGGACACCAAAGTGCTGGCCGATACCGGCGGCCGGCCTCTGGGCCTGGCGCGGCACCCTAACGGGTTGCTGGTCATCGCTGACGGCGTGAAGGGTTTGCTGTCCCTGGATGCCCAGGGCCGGTTGATCCCGCTGACCACCTCGGCCGGCGGCGTGCCTTTCGGGTTTACCGATGACGTGGCCATCGATAAATCCGGGCACTACGCCTATTTCAGCGACGCTTCCAGCCGCTGGGGCTACGGCAAGGATGGCGAGGCAATCATCGAGCACGGGGGCGACGGCCGTTTGTTGCGTTACGACTTCCAGACCGGCAAGACCACGGTGTTGCTGGACACGCTGGAGTTTGCCAACGGCGTGACGCTGGGCCCGGACGACAGCTTTGTGCTGGTCAACGAAACCGGCGCTTACCGCATCATCCGCTTCTGGTTGAGCGGGCCGAATGCCGGAACCCACGATGTATTTATCGACAATCTACCGGGGTTGCCGGACAACCTCGCGTTCAATGGCCACGACCGTTTCTGGGTGGCGCTCTACGCACCCCGTAATGCGCTGCTCGACGCCACGGCGCAGCACCCGTTCGTGCGCAAAATGATTGTTCGGGCATTGACGGTACTGCCCAAACCCGTGGAAAAGCGCGCCTTTGCGCTGGGTCTGGACCTGGACGGCAAGGTGATTGCCAACCTGCAGGATGCGAGCACCGGTAATTACTCGCCGATCACGACAGTGCGCGAGTATGGGGACTGGTTGTACCTGGGTTCATTGAAGGCAAAAAACATGGCGCGCCTGCCCCTGAACACCGCGCTCCAGAAATAACGCACACCAAAAATGTGGGAGCGGGCCTGCTCGCGCGGGCAGTCTGCCATTCAATAGTGATATTGACTGGCAGGCTCGCTCCTACAGGGGGTATGTGGTGGTTTTGGCTAGCGGGGATCTATCTCGTTATCGCGCACGGCATTGTCCGTCTCTTCAAGCACCCGCTCAGGGTCCATCGCGGTGGAGTCGTCTTCATCCAGCGGGCGCACGCCTTCGTTGTTCGGCAATTCGTCGATGCCCGGCTCGTCTTCGGGATTGACCGTCGTGCGGCCGGGGCTTAGTGGTTCGGGATGAGTCGGGATCGGGTCGTACCCGCCCTGCTCTTCACTTGGAAATCTGGGCTCGTTCATAAGGCACCTCGCAAGGAGTCGAAAAGGTCGGACTCTGATCTTTCGAGGTGCCGGTCTTGATCACCGTTCCAATTTTTCATTCACCGGTTGTCGGTGGGTGGACAAGGCGTGTCAGGACGGCGATTGGAGCCGGTCAACGATCTTTTGCTTAACCTGCACGCGCGTCTCCTTGAGCTTCTTCAGTGCGTCATCGCTGGGCGCATCCGATTTTGCGGTTTCAGCCTTTACTACCTCGGCGTCCGCTTGCGAATACTTGTTGATCAGTGAATCCAGTAACGGATCCTTGGAGCGTTTTTGCTGGATATCTTCCTTTGAAAGTTTCAGGTCCTGATAAAGGTCGTGTGGCACCGGCATGGAACACCTCCGTTTGTTGATCGGCAGCAAACGCGATCGATTGCGTTCGCCAACTATCAGAATGGCCTCGGTTGGCCAGTTCTGTCGACCGCCTATCAGACCAGCGGTGTCCGTTCGTCGTCCAGGCGCAAACCCGATAAAACCTTTAGAGCAGCGCCTGCCTCCATTGAATAACGATCACCTCGATCGCTAACCCGAACCTGTGTGGAGAATGACCAATGGACGGATTCACCCTGCGCCATCTCGCCCTGGCCGTCGCCTTGAGCACCAGCATGGGCACAGCTTTTGCTGCCACTTCCAATGACTTTGTCGACAACGCGGCCGCAGGTGGCATTGCGGAAATCGAGACCAGCCGACTGGCGCTGGAAAAAAGCTCATCGGCCGACATCAAGAAATTCGCCAACATGATGATCACCGATCATTCCAAGGCTAACGATGAACTGGCGGCCCTGGCGAAAAAGAATGACATCGAGGTCCCGGACGAGACGACGCTGGTCAAACAGGCCAAGGAAAAAATCCTCGAGATGCGGGACGAGTCCTTCGACGCGGCCTACGCCAATAACCAAGTGAAGGCCCACGAAGACACGATCAAGCTGTTCGAAAAACAGGCCAACACGGTGACGGACGACAAGGTCAAAGGCGCCACCGATTTGAAAGGCTTCGCGCAAAAAATGCTGCCGGCATTGAAAAAACACCTGGATATGGCGAAAGAGCTCCAGGCCGCCCACCCCAGCAAATAACCGGTAAAAAGAAGGCCGCATCGATGGATGCGGCCTTTTTGCATACTGCCGGCACTAGCCGCCATCGGTATCGATGTCGGCATCCGTGTCATCGCCGGGTTTCGGCCGGTCGGGATTCGGTTTGAAGCCGGGGCTGAACTCGTTGTCATTGTCGGTATGGCGGTTCTTCTGATCCACCGCTGCGTCAGCGCTTTCTGAGTCGGAGGATTGGCTCTGACGCTGACCGCCTGGCGCACCCTCATCCGGCTTCTGCGGGTCAATCGCCGGGTCATTGCGGTCGACCGGCATCCCCGATTGATCCTGTTGTTGTGTCGATTCGTCTTTCATACACACCTCGCTCGTGACGGCCAGCCCACGATTCAAACAGCCGGGGGCTTAAAGGTTCGAAGCCACCCCGGGACAGGGGTTCAATCCAATGGACAGGCAACGTCAGGCTCAAGGTCAAAAAATCGCCGTCTGCGACAGCGCCGACTAGAGTTACCGGGCAAATGCCGGCTAGGACGAAAAATTCTTGTCGGGACGAACAACTATTTCAGACGGCAAATGTCACTGATTCGGGTCGATCGTTTTTGGGGAATCGGCCCGCCATCTTTCAGGAGCACAAGGACATGGCAGCAATGCAGATCAACACACTCGACGCGATGAAAAACAACCACACGTATTTGCTTGGGGAATGGATCAAGAGCCTGGAAGCCGGTGGTGCCAATCGTAATGTCAAAGACCACGATCTCAAGCAGCAAACCTCGGATTTCCTGCAACTGGTGACCGCGGGCCTGGAAAACGGCAACGGTCCCAACATCGCCGCGCCGGGTTGGGATGAGGCTCGTCAGTTCCTCGAAAAACTCTCCCACAGCCGCGCCCTGCTCGGCCAGGATTCGCACCAGACCGCCAGTTTCATTTTTTCACTGAAAGGTCCGCTGTTTTCCCTGCTGCAGTCTCACTACAAAGAAAATCCGGGGGTACTGGCCGAACAGCTCTGGCAAGTGTCCGAGCTGCTCGACGCGCTGGGCATGCACACCATCCGTACCTTCCAGAAATCCCGCGAAGCAGTGATCAAGCGTCAGCAGGAAGAACTGCTGGAACTCTCCACCCCGGTGGTCAAGCTCTGGGATGGCGTCCTTGCCTTGCCGATGATCGGCACCCTGGACTCGCAACGCACCCAGGTGGTCATGGAATCGCTGCTGCAACGCATCGTCGATACCGGCTCGGAGATCGCCATCATCGACATCACCGGTGTGCCGACCGTTGACACCCTGGTGGCTCAGCACCTGCTCAAAACCGTGACCGCAATTCGCCTGATGGGCGCCGATTGCATCATCAGCGGCGTGCGTCCGCAGATCGCACAGACCATCGTTCACCTGGGGCTGGACCTGCAAGGCGTGGTCACCAAGGCCAACCTGGCCGATGCCCTGAAACTGGCCCTGACCCGTCTGGGAATCACCGTCAGCAAGACGGTTTAAGACGATGGAGCGCATTCCGATTTTGCAGATGGGCGACTTCCTGCTGGTGACCATTCAGGTCGACATGCATGACCAGCTTGCCCTCACGCTCCAGGACGATCTCTCTGAACGCATCAGCAAGACTTCCGCTCGCGGCGTGTTGATCGACATCTCGGCGCTGGACATGGTCGACTCGTTCATCGGTCGAATGATCGGCACCATCTCCGGCCTGTCGAAAATCATGGATGCCCAGACCGTGCTGGTCGGCATGCAGCCTGCGGTCGCGATCACGCTGGTAGAGCTCGGGCTGACCTTGCCCGGCGTCAGCACCGCGCTGAACGTCGAGCGCGGGATGAAACTGCTCCAGGAACGAGTACGCGAGCAATGACCCTGCGCAGCAGCGGCACTCAGCCCATTCAAATCGAGCAGGACGTGGTCCTGGCCCGGCAGACGGCGCGCAAGCTGGCCACCGAGTGCGGCATGCGCCTGATCGACCTGACCAAACTGGTGACCGCCGTCAGCGAGCTGGCGCGCAACACCATGGTCTATGGCGGCGGTGGCGACATGGACTGGCAGATCCTCGACGAAAACTCGCGGGTCGGCCTGCGCCTGACGTTTCGAGATGAAGGCCCGGGCATCCCGGACATCAAACTGGCAATGACCGACGGCTGGACTTCCGGCAGCGGCCTGGGCCTTGGCCTGACAGGCGCGAAACGGCTGGTGGATGAGTTCGAACTGGACACCGTACCCGGACAGGGCACTCGCATCACGATCACCCGATGGACATGAACATCGGGGGGTCGCTGACCCAAGTGCTGTTGATCGAGGACAGCAGCCAGATCGGCCATGCCCGGCGCACGGCGCAGAAGCTCGCCGAAGACAACGGTTTCGACGCGACGGATGCCGGACGCGTGGCACTGGTGGCCACTGAATTGGCCAGCAACGTGCTCAAGCATGCGGCCAGGGGCGAATTGCACCTGCGCATCCTGCCGGGCAGCAGCGCCAACGGCATCGAGATACTCGCAGTGGACCGTGCCCAAGGCTTTGACCTGCAGGCGTGCATGACGGACGGGTTTTCCACGGGCGGTACGCAGGGCATCGGCCTGGGGGCAGTGTCGCGCCAGGCGGAAGTCTTCGATGTTCATACCGACTCGCGCGGCACCGTGTTATTGGCCCGGTTATACCCACGCGCCAGCAAGGCCGCCGACTTGCGCATCGGCATCAGCCAGCACTCGCTGCACAACGACCCGGCGTGCGGCGATGTCTGGCACCTGGCGTTCGACGGGGCGAACCTCAGCGCGTTGGTGATCGACGGCCTGGGTCATGGCGAAGAAGCCGAACGCGCCGCCCGCGCCGGTGAAAAAGCTTTCGCCCTGGCCCCTTTTGCCTCGCCGGTGTACCTGCTCGAAGACATTCACCAGGCCATGACAGGCACCCGCGGCGGTGCGCTGGCGATTGCGCAGTTCGACGGTCACCTCGGTACGCTGAGATTCACCGGTATCGGCAATATCGGCGGCAGCCTGATCAGTGCGGACAAGTCCCGTGGCCTGGCGTCCCATCCGGGAATCGTCGGCGGGCAATACCGCAAAGCCCAACCCTTTGACTACGCTCATGTGAACGGACATCTATTGATCATGTACAGCGACGGCCTGCAATCCCGTTGGAACCTCCACGATTACCCCGGCCTGGTGTACCGCCATCCCGCCGTGATCGCCGCGGTCCTGCATCGCGACTTCTGTCGCGGCCGGGACGATGTAACGGTACTGGTCGTTGCACTGGAGGCTGCCCATGGCTGAATCGCCCCTGCTGCCGATCGAAGAACAATCGGCATTGATCGAGCGCTTGCAAAGTGAAGCCACGGCGCTGCGCGAAGAGCTCGACGAAACCAATCAGGGCGTGCTCGCGCTCTACGCCGAACTCGACAACCAGGCCGAAGAACTGCGTCAGGCGTCGGACCTCAAGAGCCGCTTCCTGTCCTACATGAGTCACGAGTTTCGCACGCCCCTGGGCTCGATCCTGAGCATCGCCAGCCTGCTGACCGATGAACTCGACGGCCCGCTCAGCCCCGAGCAGCACAAGCAGGTCGCATTCGTCAGCACGGCCGCGCGGGAACTGAGCGACATGGTCGACGACTTGCTCGACCTGGCGAAAATCGAGGCCGGGCGCATCACCATCTCGCCCGCCTGGTTCGACATGTTCGACCTGTTTGCCGCCCTGCGCGGCATGTTTCGCCCGATCGTCAATGCATCCGCCGTGGACCTGATCTTTGAAGAACCGGTTGGCCTGCCGCGCCTGTACACCGATGACAAGAAGCTCGCGCAGATCCTGCGCAACTTTATTTCCAACTCGCTGAAGTTCACCACACGCGGTGAAGTGCGGGTCTCGGCCTCGCTCGAAGGCTCCAGCCACGTGCGCTTTGCCGTCACGGATACAGGAATAGGTATCGCTACCGAGCTACATGGCGCATTGTTCGAGGACTTTTCCCAAGTCGATTCGCCCTTGCAGAAACGCTTGCGCGGTACTGGTCTGGGCTTGTCTTTGTGCAAACGCTTCGCCGCGCTGCTGGGAGGCGACGTCGGGGTAGAAAGCACGCCCGGGGTCGGCTCGACCTTTTTCGTGATCATCCCGCTGGCCATCGCCATGGAGCCCGCCGATGAAACGTGACATCCGCCTGTTGATCGTCGATGACAACGTCGCGACCCGCTATGCCCTGCGTCGACGCCTGGAACGCCACGGTTACCTCGTGCTCGAAGCCGGGACCGGCGGCGACGGCCTGGCGCTGATCGACAGTGAATTGATCGACGCGCTGATCCTGGATGTCAACCTGCCGGACATGAGTGGCTTCGATATCGTGCGCAAGCTGCGTTCGGAGCCGGCCACGGCGCTGTTGCCGGTGATTCACGTGTCGGCGGCGTCGATCCAGACCGGCGACATCATCACTGGCCTGGACGCCGGGGCCGATGCCTACCTGATCCATCCCGTGGACCCGGACGTATTGCTGGCCACCCTGCGCACCCTGCTGCGGGTGCGTGAAACGGAAAACGCCCTGCGAGAAAGCGAGGCGCGTTTTCGGGAGATTTTCGTCAACGTCTCGGCCCCCATCGCGGTGCTCGACGCGCAATTCAAAGTCCACGAATGCAATCACGCCTTCGCCCGACTGATTCAGGACAATCGCGATCCACAGAGCTTGCGTGAATGCTTCGCCGAGCAACAGGAGTCGATCCTCGATGAATTGCGGGTGCGCCTGACGGCGGGTGAACGCTGGAAAGGCACGCTGAATATGCGAATCGATGGGGAGCTGCGGGAAACCGAGTGGCAGATTTCGCCGTATCGCACCCCTGAACTGAGCCTGGTATTCGTCGAAGATGTCACCGAGCATCGCCATCGCGAGCGCTCGCACCTGGCCCGTCTCGACGATGCCACCTCGCAACTGGAACACGAGATCGCCGCACGCGTGCGCACCGAGAGCCAGTTGCTGCAAGTGCAGAAAATGGACGCACTGGGCAAGCTGACGGGCGGCATCGCCCATGACTTCAACAACCTGCTGACCGGCATCATCACCAGCCTGGAACTGATCCAGAAACGGGTGGCCGATTCGCGTACCGAGAAGGTCCAGTTCTATGCCGAAGCGGCGCTGAACTCGGCCATGAGCGCCGCCTCGCTGACCCATCGTTTGTTGGCGTTCGCGCGCCAGCAACCGCTCAATACGCGTCCGGTGGACATCAACGAACACATCCGTTCCCTCGAAGAATTGCTGGTGCGCACCATCGGCGAACACATTGCGCTGAAACTCGAACTGACCTCCAAGGCCGCGATTGCCCTGGTCGACCCGATCCAGCTGGAAAGTGCAGTGCTCAACCTGGTGATCAACGCCCGCGACGCCCTTCCCCAAGGCGGAAATATCTGGGTCAGCACCTATGCGGCGTATTCCCACGGCGACCTGAAACTGGCGGACGGGGCATATGTCGCCTTGTCAGTGCGCGATGACGGGACGGGCATCGAACACAGTGTGATCGACAAGGTGTTCGACCCGTTTTTTACCACCAAGCCACTGGGCCAGGGCACCGGGTTGGGGTTGTCGAGCATTTACGGGTTCGCCCGGCAATCGGGGGGCGATGCGCACATCCGCAGCGTGGCCCGTCGCGGCACCGAAGTCACGATCATGTTGCCCGCCAGCGCCGACCCGACCACCACGGAAGCGGAACCGGCGACCGTCGATCAACAGGGCGCGGGCGAGCATGTGCTGATTGTCGAAGACATGCCGTCGGTGCGCATGTTCGTTGCCGAAGTGTTGGTGGATGCCGGGTATCGCTGCACGCAGGTGGGCGATATCGAAGGCGCCCTTGAACGCCTGCAGAACGACCCCTCGATTGATCTGATGCTGACGGATGTGGGACTGCCGCGCATGAACGGCCGGGAACTGGCCGATGTCGCCCGAGGATGGCGTGAAGGCTTGCCGATCCTGTTCATGACCGGCTACGCGGAGAACGCGATCAATCGCCAGGTATTCCTCGGCGATGGCATGGAGATGCTGATCAAGCCGTTTCAGATCAATGAGCTGTTGGACAAAGTCCGACGCACGCTCGATTGCGCCTGACTCCGATCCTGTAGGAGCGAGGCTCGCCCGCGAAGAACGATAACCGGATTTTGATCGTTCCCACGCGTGGGAACGATCATAGGACCCGGGCCAGGAACGGCGCAGTCCTGCTCTTCTTGCTCCTGGCGACTTTCTGCGGCGTGCCGGCAACGACAATCTTGCCGCCCTCATCCCCCGCCCCCGGCCCGATATCAATCACCCAGTCACTCTGCGCCACCACGCGCATTTCATGCTCCACCACAATCACCGTGTGCCCCGCCGCGACCAGCGTATTCAACTGTTCGAGCAGCCGGTCAACGTCCCTTGGATGCAAGCCGGTGGTGGGTTCGTCGAGCACATACAACGTCGCCCCGCGCTGGTTGCGTTGCAGCTCGGTGGCCAGTTTGATGCGCTGGGCTTCGCCACCCGAGAGTTCCGTGGCTGGCTGGCCGAGGCGCAGATAGCCCAGGCCGATGTCGCGTAGCACTTCCAGCGAACGGCGAATGCCCGGTTGCTCGGCGAACACCTCGACCGCTTCGTCCACGGTCAATTGCAAGACCTGGGCAATGCTCAGACCTTGCCAGACAATCGCGAGCGTCTCGGGGTTGTAGCGAGCGCCATGGCACGTCGGACACGGTGCATAGACGCTGGGCATGAACAGCAACTCAACGCTGACAAACCCCTCGCCTTCGCACGTCGGGCAACGGCCTTTGGCGACGTTGAACGAGAACTGCCCGGCGTCGTAGCCCTCGGCCTGCGCCTGGGGAGTGGCGGCGTACAGTTTGCGCACGTTGTCGAACAGCCCGGTGTAGGTCGCCAGGTTCGAGCGCGGCGTGCGGCCGATGGGTTTCTGATCGACCTGCACCAGGCGCTTGATCGATTCCAGCCCCGCCGTGACCTGACCGCCGCTGACTTGTGGCGCATCGTCCTCAAGGCTCAACTCTTCAGGTTCGCTGGCGCTGGTCGCGCGCCCCAGATGCGCACCCACCAACTCGAGCAAGGCCTGACTGACCAGGCTCGATTTGCCGGAACCGGAAACGCCGGTCACCGAGGTAAAACACCCCAAGGGAAACTCGACGCCGAGGTCGTTCAGGTTATTGCGCGTGATGCCTTCCAGGCGCAGCCAATCGGTCGGCTTGCGGCTGGTTCTGGCTTCGGTGACTTGCTCGGCGAACAGGTAGGCGCGGGTCTGGGAATCTTTGATTTCGGCCAGCCCCTGTGGCGGTCCGCTGTAGAGGATCCGACCGCCATGCTCACCCGCCGCCGGGCCGACATCGATCAGCCAGTCCGCACGGCGCATGGTTTCCAGGTCGTGTTCAACCACAAATAACGTATTGCCAGCCGCCTTCAAGCGTTGCAGCGCTTCGAACAGCGCTTCCCCATCGGCCGGATGCAGACCAGCCGACGGCTCATCCAGTACGTAGATCACGCCGAACAACTGCGAACCCAATTGCGTGGCCAGGCGCAGCCGTTGCAACTCGCCGGACGACAGTGTCGGCGTGCTGCGCTCCAGCGCCAGATAACCAAGACCCAGATCGGTCAACGTGCTGACCCGTTCCAGTAAATCCTGGGCGATGCGTTGCGCGGCCAGGCGTTTCTCCACCGACAAGTTAGGCGTATGCCGCACATCCGGCGCGTTGGCATGGCCGCTGGCGCCGTGGGCCACGCGCTGTTCACGGGCCTCGCGGGTCTGACGGTGAGTCAACACCTCGCCCGCCTCATCGGCCTGTTCAAGGTAGCTGTGGGCCGCCACCGGTTTCAGCACCTCGGCCACTTGCAGCAACGGCATCTGCGACAGCTCGCCGATGTCATAGCCGGCAAAGGTCACCGACAACGCCTCGCGCTTGAGCCGTTTACCGTCGCACAACGGGCAAGGACTGCCGAGCATGAATTGCGCAACACGCTTCTTCATCAACGCACTTTGCGAGTGGCTGAACGTGTGCAGGATGTAGCGTCGGGCGCCGGTGAAGGTGCCCTGGTAGCTGGGCTCCATTTTGCGTTTGAGCGCCACTTTGGTTTCTTCCGGGGTGAGCCCGGCATACACCGGAACAGTCGGTGTTTCCTCGGTGAAGAGGATCCAGTCACGCTGCTTTTTCGGCAGATCGCGCCAGGGTTTGTCGACGTCGTAGCCCATCGTCACCAGGATGTCGCGCAGGTTCTGCCCTTGCCACGCCGTGGGCCAGGACGCCACCGCCCGTTGGCGGATGGTCAGGCTCGGGTCCGGGACCATCAAGGCTTCGGTGACTTCATACACCCGGCCCAGGCCATGACATTCGGCGCAGGCGCCTTGAGGCGTGTTGGGCGAGAAGTCCTCGGCATACAGCATCGGCTGCCCCGACGGATAACTCCCGGCCCGGGAGTACAGCATGCGGATCAGGCTCGACAGCGTCGTCACGCTGCCCACCGAAGACCGCGTACTCGGCGTGCCGCGCTGCTGTTGCAGGGCCACGGCCGGGGGCAGGCCTTCGATGGAATCCACGTCCGGCACACCGACCTGATCGATCAGCCGCCGCGCGTAGGGCGCCACGGATTCGAAATAGCGGCGCTGCGCTTCAGCGTACAGCGTGGAAAACGCCAGCGACGACTTGCCCGACCCCGAGACGCCGGTGAACACCACCAGGGCATCCCGTGGAATGTCGACGTCAATGTTCTTGAGGTTGTGTTCCCGGGCACCGCGTACCCTGACCATGCCGGAAGGAGGATTGGAGGTACGCGTTGAAGTCATCGTGAGCCCTTATTGGATAGCAGAAAAAACACAAAATCCTGTGGGAGCGAGCGTGCTCCCGCCTGATCATTCCCGCGCAGAGCGAGGGAACGATCATTCACCCCCCCATAATGTGTGCGTGGTCAGCCACTGAGGACGGTGTGGATCATGTGTGTCAGGGCTTCGGGCCCATAAGGTTTGCTCAGCAGATGGGTATCCGGGCTGAGCTGGTGATTGCGCGAGATGATGTCCCGGGTGTGGCCGGAGGTAAACAGCACCGCCACCGGGGGATTCTGCACCTTGGCCCAGGCTGCCAGGTCCGAGCTTTTGATCAGGCCGGGCATGACAACATCGGTGAAAATCAGGTTCACCCGCACGCCCTCCAGCAACATCTGCATCGCCTGGTCGCCGTTGGCCGCGGTGAGGACCTGATAGCCCTCTTCGCTCAGCAATTCGACCGCAGAGCTGCGCACCGCTTCGTTGTCCTCCACCACCAGGATGGTTTCGTGCCCGCCCTGCCGGGGTGAATTACGTAATGTTGTTTCACTGGGCAACGCACGCAAGCTGCGCGGGAAGTAAAGCTGCACCCGAGTGCCCTGCCCGACGATGCTGGAGATCTCGATGTGCCCGCCGCTCTGTTTGACGAAACCGAACACCATGCTCAGTCCCAACCCCGTGCCCTGACCATCGGCCTTGGTGGTGAAAAACGGCTCGAACGCCTGCCCGAGTATTTCGGGCGACATACCGGCGCCGCTGTCGGCCACCGCGACACGCACATAATCGCCCGCCGCGATGCCCTTACCGGCACAGAATTTACGATCGAGCGCGACATTCCCGGCGCTCAGCTCAATGGTCCCTTCGCCCTGCATGGCGTCACGGGCATTGATCGCCAGGTTGAGAATGGCGTTTTCCAACTGGTTGCGGTCGACGTTGATGTACCAAGGTTCTTGCGGCACCTGCACATCAATCTGGATGGTTTCCCCCAGCGCTCGTTGCAACAGCTCACCCAGCCCTTCGAATATCAGTTGTGGGTCGCACACCGCCGGCGACAAAGGTTGCCGGCGGGCAAACGCGAGCAATTGCGAAGACAGTTTGGCGCCGCGCTCGACGGCCGCAATCGACGCACTGACCCGGCGCTGCACGTTGGCGTTGTCCGGCTCATGCCGCGCCAGCAGGTGCAGGTTGCCGGCGATCACCTGCAGCAGGTTATTGAAGTCGTGGGCCACGCCGCCGGTGAGGCCGCCGATGGCTTCGAGCTTCTGCGACTGGCGCAGTTGCTCTTCCGCCGCCAGCCGCGCATCGACTTCGTCGGCCACGCGCTGCTCCAGGTTGCGGGTGAATTTGAGCAGAGATTCTTCAGCAATCTTGCGTTCATGAATGTCAATCAACACGCCGGGGAAGCGGAACGGCTCGCCCTGCTCGTTGAACTCACAGCAGCCGCTCGCCTGCACCCACAAATAGCTGCCGTCGGGGCGCAAGACCCGGTACTCGGCGTTGAAGGGCTCACCGGTCGCCACTGACTGACTGACCCGTTCCTGGACCCAGATGCGGTCGTCGGGATGAATCTTGGCTTCAGCAATGTCGGCGGGCAGGTCGGCCAGGTTCTGCTCGGTCGGGTAGGAGAACGTCCGGGCGAAGCGCTCGTCACCGGACAGCACGTTGCCCTTGATGTCCCAGACGAACGAGCCGAGCAAAGCCCCGGCATTGAGCGCCAGGCGCACCCGTTCGTTGTCGGCGCGATAGGCGTCTTCGGCTTCCTGGCGCCGGCGTTCGGAGATCACATATTCAGTGGTTTCAACGACCATCGCCATGACCCCGGCGGGGCGCCCTTCATCATCGGCGACAGGGCTGTAATAGAGGTCCAGCCAGACGTCTTCGGGGACTCCGTCGCGTAGCAATTCCAGCAATTTATTACGATAGGACAAGGTGCCGCCGGCCAGGCAGGTATCCACCACATGTCGATTGAACTCGGCCACTTCCGGCCAACCCAACTCGACCGGCGAGCCCAGCAGATAAGGATGGCGGCCACCGGCAAACGTCGAGTAGGCATCGTTATAGATCATGTAGCCCTCGCGCCCCCAGAGCATCACCATCGGCAGTGGCGACGCGAGCATCAGCCGCACCGTGCTGCACAGACTGGCGGGCCAGGTGTCGATGTTTCCAAGCTCGGTCCGGCTCCAGTCGAACGCGCGGATGCGCCCGGCCATTTCACCGTTCCAGCCGGCACACCCGTGGCTATCAGATAGAAACTGCATCGACTGGCTCTTTGTCCCTGTGAGTGACTGAAATGCGGGATCGCAGTGCGAGGACGGCACGTGCCCGTTTGTTTCGAGCATCGCCGACGCCAATGGTTTCATATGAGGTTAGCCGATTCAAACCGTCCGTAGTTGGCGGATGATTGCGCTGTGCATCGGGCCGTTGCGGGAAATCATCTTCGGGGGAAGTGTTGATGGCGCATGGGCGGGCATGGCTATGCGCGGACGCGCGATGATTTTGATTTGCCGACGCGCTTGTTGCAGGCGGGGACGGATGCGCCAGGGGATGGCGAGCGGTTCAAGCCTATTACCAATAACGAAATTCACATAAAACGGTGGCGAGCAAGCTTGCGCCCTCGCCACAGGAAGCCGTTCACAGGAAGCACTTCACTCCAGGAGCTTCCTTAAACAGACCGTTATCAATCAGTACCGTATTTCGGCGAACGCGGTCCGTACAGCAAGCCCGCCGGTTGACCGGCCGACAGCAGGCGCGCACTGGCCACACCGGCAATCGGGTGACCGGCGTCGGTGGCGCTGTTGATCACTTGCTTGACCGCTGCCGTAATCAGCATGCCAACCAAGCCGCCGCCACCGTTGTTGCCGCCCTCTTCGCTCGAAGCCCGGGCCGAGCCGGTCCACAGGGTGGTGCCGCTCTTGAGGTCTACCAGTTTCGCGGTGGCGGTCACCACGGTTTCGCTGCTGATGATCATGTAGCGCGTACCGTAGTCCGTCACGGTGATGTACAACGCCGCATCGGCACCGAAAATTTCCTGCAGCTTGTTGGCCGGAGCCTGGTGAATGTCCGCCGGTGTGGTCAGGCCATTCTGGCGGAATGTCTCATCGACCAGGGTGATCGGCAGCACGTAGTAACCGGCTTCTGCCAACGGGTACGTGACCTGCGACAACATGCTGTAGGACGCCTTGACGTCCGGCGAGTTGTTCAGCGGCGGCAGCACCAGAATGGTTTTCGGACGGGCTTGCTTGTACGCCGAATAGTCCACGGTCTTGGGGCTGACGCAGCCACCGAGCACAGCCAGCGCCAGCAACCCGGCCATCAGTTTCAATGAACGCGCGATCATTGGGTGTCTCCGGTCTTGGCGTTTTTAAGCAGAAAATCCATGTACGGCGTCGACTCGGGAAACAGGGTTTTCTCAGTCCTGAACTGCTGCACCATCTGATCGTCCTTGCCCATGCTCAGGTACAACAGCCCCAGGTGAGCGTGGTAGCCAGGCGGCGGCGTCTTGCCGGTGGACTTGATCTTCTGCAGGTCGCGTTCCAGCGCTTCGGCCTGGGCTTCCTTGGGTGTTTCACCCTTGAAGTACTCGTAAACTTCCGGCTGGTAGCTTTCCCACTGGTAAAGGGTTTTCGGGCCAGCGCAACCGGCCAACAGGCCGCTGACCAGCAATGTCGACGCCATCAGCGCCCACGACACATACGTCTTGAACATGCTTTTACCGCTCCTTGTCATCAACCTTGATCAGTTACCCGGTTTCCATGCCCCGGCGTTCATCCCGTCTACCAGGCGATTGATCGCCTCGCGCATGGCCAGGTCGAGCACTTTGCCGTTGAGGGTCGAATCGTAGGCAGCGGTGCCGCCGAAGCCGATGACTTCACGGTTGGACAAGGCGTACTCGCCCGCGCCCTGAGTCGAATAAACCACTTCGGAGGTGCTGATATTGACGATGTTCAGGTTGACCTTGGCGTAGGCCACCTGGGTCTTGGCGCGACCGAGAATGCCGAACAGCTGATGGTCGCCGGTTTCTTTGCGGCCGAACTCGGTGACATCACCGGTGACCACAAAGTCAGCACCCTTGAGGCGCTGGGACTGGCCCTTGATCGCGGCTTCCTGCTGGATCTCGCCCATGTTGTCGCGGTCCAGCACGCTGAAGCGGTTGGTTTGCTGCAAGTGAGTGATCAGGATGGTCTTGGCCTGACCGCCGAGGCGATCCACGCCGTCGGAGAAGATCCCGCGCATGTAGCTTGAACGGTTGTCGAACTTGCCGACCGCCATGGGTACACGAACACCGGCATACGCCACGCTGGCGCTTTCGACTTTTGCGACCGGCAAGGCGCGCGAGCTTTCCGTGGCGCAACCGGCCATGCTGCCCAAAAGGGCAATCGCTGCCGTCGATACCAACATCCGAGAGATCATTCTCACTGTGCATTCCTTCTGAAAAACGGTTTATCCCGGCACGGCAATAGCCAACCGCTGCGGGTTGCAGCGGCGAAAAAGCGAGGGGGAATCAAATCGATAATCGACGTGCGGGACGTCGGCGGCCGGCATTATGCCAAAGTGCCATCACTGATAACAGTGTTTAATTTTTTATTGGCGCCAATGCATTGGCTGTCGCGATCAGTGCGATCAGTGCGATCAGTGGTGGGGATCAGTGGAAATCGCGGCTGCGCACGCTGATGCCATCCAGCAAGGGGCTCAGGTCGCTCAAGCGTCCGGCAATCAGGTGGCGCACCTCGCCTTCCTTTTCCCAGCGGCCATCGACCTTGAGCAACTGCGAGCCGACCAGCACTTTTCGCTGCCGATCAGCCAGGTCGCGCCAGACGATGACGTTGATGTTGCCGAATTCGTCTTCGAGGGTGACGAAGGTCACGCCACTGGCCGTGCCCGGCCGTTGCCGGCCGGTGACCAGCCCGGCGACGCTGACCGGTCGCCCGTGCTCGACCTCCATCAGCTCTTTCGAACTGCGGCAACGTCGGGCTTTCAACTCACCACGCAACAACGCCAATGGATGCGGACCCAAGGTGGTGCCGACACTGTTGTAGTCGGCCAGCAGGTCCTCGCCCACTGTGGGTTTGGGCAGATAGATCGCAGGTTCTTCCTGACTCGGCAGGCCGGCAAACAAACCGAGTTGCTTCTGCACCCCCGCCACCTCCCAGCGCGCCCGATGACGATCGCCGGCCAGGCCCCGCAACGCACCGGCATCGGCCAGTTGTTCCTGGGCACGGGCGTCGAGTCGTGCGCGCTCGCCCAGGTCGGCGATGTCGACAAATACACCCTTTGCCCTCGCCGCTTCGATGCGCCGGGCATCGTCCTCGCGAAAGCCCTTGATCATCCGCAGCCCCATGCGAATCGCCGGCTGCGCGCTGGTGATCGGTTCGAGGCTGCAATCCCAGTCACTGGCGCGCACGTCCACCGGGCGAATCTGCAAATGATGCCGGCGCGCGTCCTGCAGAATCTGGTCCGGGCTGTAGAAACCCATGGGCCAACTATTGATCAGCGCACAGGCGAAGGCCGCCGGTTCATGGCATTTCAACCAGCAACTGGCGTAGGTCAACAAGGCGAAACTGGCGGCGTGGGACTCAGGAAAACCATAACTGCCGAAGCCTTTGATCTGTTCGAAGATCTGCGCGGCGAACTCGGCCGTATAGCCGTTTTTCTTCATCCCGGCGGCCAGCCGATCCTTGTGCGGTTCCAGTCCGCCATGGCGTTTCCAGGCGGCCATGGAGCGACGCAACTGATCAGCCTCGCCGGGGCTGTAGTCGGCGGCGACAATCGCAATCTGCATCACCTGTTCCTGAAACAGCGGCACGCCCAAGGTGCGTTTGAGCACGACTTCCAGCGCCGGGGACGGGTAAACCTCGGGTTCCTCCTTGTTTCGCCGTCGCAGGTACGGATGCACCATCCCGCCCTGGATCGGCCCCGGACGGACGATCGCCACTTCGATCACCAGGTCATAGAAGGTCCGGGGCTTGAGCCTCGGCAGCATCGACATTTGTGCCCGGGATTCGATCTGGAACACGCCGATGGTGTCGGCACGGCCGATCATGTCGTAGGTTTGGACATCTTCGGCGGGGATCGTCGCCAGGCTCAAGTCCAGATGGCGATGACGACGCAGCAGATCAAAACAGCGGCGGATCGCACTGAGCATGCCCAAGGCCAGAATATCCACCTTGAGCAGCCCCACCGCATCGAGATCGTCCTTGTCCCACTGAATGATGGTGCGCTCGGCCATGGCAGCGTTTTCCACCGGCACCAGGCTGTCCAGTGGCTGCTCGGAAATCACGAAACCGCCGGGGTGTTGGGACAGATGCCGGGGGAAACCGATCAGTTGCTGAGTCAAACTCAGCACCCGGCGCAGCACCGGGCTCTCGGGGTCGAAACCGCCTTCAAGCAGGCGCTCCACGGGCGGCGTTGCATCGCTCCAGTGGCCGCAGCAATCGGCCAGGGCGTTGATCTGATCCGGTGGCAAACCCAGGGCCTTGGCCACATCGCGCACCGCGCCGGCCGCGTGATAGGTGCTGACCACTGCCGTGAGCGCGGCGCGGGTCCGGCCATAACGCTGGAACACGTACTGCAAGACCTCCTCGCGGCGCTCGTGTTCGAAATCGACGTCGATGTCCGGTGGTTCATTGCGCTCTTTGGAGAGAAAGCGTTCGAACAACAGCGTGGTGCGATCCGGGTCGATTTCCGTGATGCCCAAGGCAAAACACACCGCCGAGTTAGCGGCAGACCCCCGGCCCTGACAGAGGATTTTTTGTTCACGGGCAAACCGCACAATGTCGTGCACCGTGAGGAAGTAGCTTTCATAGCCCAGCTCGGCGATCAGCTCCAGCTCCTTGTCGATCTGCACCAGCACCTTGGCTTGCGGGCCGTCCGGCCAGCGCCACGCAATCCCCTCTTCGGTCAGATGCCGCAGCCAGGACGTGGCCGTCTGGCCTTGCGGCACCAGCTCGCGGGGATACTGGTAACGCAACTGGCCGAGGTCGAAGGTGCAACGCCGGGCAATGGTCAGCGTTTCATCGAGCAGTGCTTGCGGGTAGATCGATTGCAGGGCATCGAGGCTGCGTACATGCCGCTCGCCGTTCGGATGCAGCCGCAACCCGGCCTCGGCCACCGGCAGGTGATGACGGATCGCGGTCATGGTGTCCTGCAAGGCGCGCCGTCCACGGGTGTGCATGTGCACATCGCCGCTGGCCACCGCAGGAATCCGCAGTTCCCGCGCCAGGGTCAACAGCGCGTCCAGTCGCCGGGTGTCGTCCTGCCCGCGATGCAACTGCACCGCCAGCCACAGGCCATCGGTGAACGTCTGTTTGAGCCAATGACCGCTGGCAAAATCATCGACCGTGTCCGGCACCCACAGCGCCAGCAACCCCGGCATCGGTTCACTGAAGTCCTCACGCAGCACCTGATACTGGCCTTTCTCCGTGCGGCGCCGCGCCCGGGTGATCAACCGACACAGGGTCTGGTAACCCTCAAGGTTTTCCACCAGCAGCACCAGCTTCGGACCGTTCTCAATGCGCACTTCACTGCCGATAATCAGCGGCAGCTCCACGGATTTGGCCGCTTGCCAGGCGCGGACGATACCGGCCAGGGTGCATTCATCGGTGATCGCCAGCGCTTGATAGCCGTGTTTTTTCGCCCGCTGAAACAATTCCAGGGCACTGGAAGCACCGCGCTGGAAACTGAAGTTCGACAGGCAGTGCAGCTCCGCATACTCGACGCTCATGCGAACCAGCCTTGCAGCCACAGCGGGCCACCCTCACCCACCGCACGGTAGGCCCAGCCCTGCTGGCCGGAACGGGTTTCGATCAGGTAGTAATCGCGGCGCACGTCGTCGCCGTCCCACCAGCCGGACTCGATGCGCTCCGGCCCCATGAGGATCCGTGTCGAGCCTTCGTGTACGGCCTGCGGTTCCGTCAGCAACCAGCCCGGACGCTGCACCCCCGCCAATCCCGCACACAGTTGTTTGTCGGCCCGTGCCTGCCACGCGCACTCTGGCCGGTGATCGGCCTGGAAACGCAAGCCATGCACCGCGTCATCCCCGAGCCGTGCACGCAAGCGTTCGCGCAGTTGCTCCCAGGGCAAGGACTGCTGCGGACGGTCGTCGAACAGTTCCTGACGTTGCGGGACGAAGCTCGGCAGGTCTTCGGCGCGCAGCCGAAAACCGCGCACCGGGGCCTCGACCTGCACCTGTTCCAGCCGTCCCCGGGCCAGTTCGAAGAGCATCGCCGGATCGCGCTCGGCGCTGAGCAGGCCGACCTTGATCAGCGTGTCCGGCAAGCCGGCGTGTTCCAGATGCAGGTCGAAACGCTGCACGCCACTGTCCCGGCCACAAAGGAAGGCCGACAGATCGCCGGTCAAGCGACGCAATGGAAACAACAACGCTTGATGGGATTGCACATCGAAGTTGAGCTCGATGCGCACATCAAACCGGTCCGGCGGCAGGTAGAACGCCAGCGCCAGCCGCCGCTCGCCGAACAGCGCATCCAGGTGCTTGAGCACTTGGGCCTCGAAACGTCGCGCCAGGCTGTTGCGCGGCAACGCCTGAACCTGGCTCAAGGTGCGCAACCCCATGCGCGACAACGCCGTGGCCACCGCCGGTTCCAGGGCGATCCGGTCAACCGGCAATTGCCCCAGGTGATAGCGCAAGGCTTGATCGTCCGGCACCACCAGGCCGTCATACATATTGGCCAACACCCGCGCAGCCACCGGGTTGGGCGCGGCGACGATCCGATGCCGAAAGCCCAGTTCGCCGAGCTCGGCACGCAACCGCGCCTCGAACTGCGGCCACGGCCCGAACAACCCCAGGCTGGATTCGATTTCAAACACCACGGCACGCGGGTAATGCACGCTAACCTGAGAGCTGAACCGATAGGCCCACGCCGCCAGGAACTGTTGCCAGTGCTCGATCTCGGCGACATCGTATTCGGCCGTGACAAAACCTTTGCTCAAGGCCTGGGCGGCGGTCATCGACTGCCCCGGGCGCAAACCCAGCGCCCGCGCCGGAGCGTTGACCGCTTGCAACACCCGGCGCTGTGCCGGGCCCGTCAGCAGCGCCAACGGTTCATCGGGATCGGGGCGCTGACGCAGTACCGCGTCCAGCGCCAATTGCGGGAAGAGAATGCACACCCAGCGCATGGCAACCTCAATGCCCCACGGGAAAGGCAATCGGCGCCGAACGCGCCAGCCCGCCCCGACACTTGAGCACACGCAACTGTGCAGGCCGGGCATCGATGGCGATGCGCAGCGCCGCAGGCGAAGGGTTGATGGCTTCGTTGATCGAGCGATAGGCGAACGCCAGAGTCGAGCCGGTTTCGGCCGCCACCTGCAAGCGTCGCAGCGCCCGGTCATCGGCCTTGTGCGGCCAGCACAGCACCGCGCCGCAACTGCCCGAACGCAGGCATTGTTCCGCTGCCCACAGCGCATCGCGCTCGCTGGCCTGGATGATCGACAACTGGCGCAGATCGACCCCGGCGTTCTGCCAGGCCTGGGGATACGGCACGTAAGGCGGCGCCACCAGCACAATGCGCTCGCCCGCCGCCGACAGCCGCGCCAGGGCCGGCCACACCAGTTGCAACTCGCCAACGCCCTGCCCGGCCAGGAGGATTTCGGTCAGCGCCGCCTCCGGCCAGCCGCCGGTGGGCAACGCCGCGTCCAGCGCGGCATGCCCGGTCGGTTGCGGGCTGACAGATGGTGGCGCAGGCCGGCCCTTCCAGACCTGGCCGCCATTGAACAGCGTATCCAACGCAACGACGGCGCCCATCACCCTTGCCTCACCAGACCGCAGAACACGCCTTCGATGGCCAGGTCCTGATTGGCCTCGACGATGATCGGCTTATAGGCCGGGTTGCGTGGCAACAACCGGACAACATCGCCGACCCGCTCGAAACGCTTGATGGTGACTTCGCCGTCGAGCCGCGCCACGACGATCTGGCCGTTGAGCGCTTCGGGATTGCGGTGTACGCCCACCAGGTCGCCGTCGAGAATACCGTCCTCGATCATCGAGTCGCCCTGGACCCGCAGCATGTAGTCCGGCACTCGCGAGAAGATCGACGGGTCGAGCAGCAAGCGGCTGTGCACTTCGGCATCGGCACCGATCGGCGCACCCGCCGCGACCCGCCCGAGTACCGGGATGTCCAGCAATTCGGGCCGCGCCGGTTGCCCGAGCAAACGAATGCCCCGGGCCTGATGCGGGTTGACCTCGATAAAACCGGCCTCGGTCAGCGCCAGCACATGCTTGCGCGCCACGCTGCGAGAGGCGAAACCAAATGCCTCGCTGATTTCAGCGAGGCTTGGGGATTGACCGTGCTCCGCGATTCGATCACGGATAAAGGTCAGGATGGCGGTACGGCGGGGAGTTAAAGTCGTCATGGAGTACATTTGTACTCTTTCGGCATTTTCCTGGCAAGGACCGCCAGTCAGCTCAAGCCACGCGACGCCAGAAACCCTGCGATGTAATCGATGAAGGCCAGCACTTTGGCGGTTGCCCGCCGATGACTGGGGTACACCGCCAGGATGTAGGAGCCAAAACTGTCGGGATCGATGTCGTAATCGGCCATTACCCGCACCAGCCGCCCGTCGGCGATGTACGCCGCGGCACTCCACAACGGCGTGTGCAGCAAACCGCGTCCGGCCAGTGCGTTGGCCAGCAGCAGGTCGTAGTTGTCACTGCGCAATCGTGGTGATTGCGGTTGCGCCAGGCTCAATCGTTGCCCGTCGCGCTCGGCCCACCAGAATTCGCGGCTGAGCAGCGGATGACGGTAGAGCAGCCATTCGTGGTCATCGAGGGTGTCCGGCGTGACCGGCAACCCCTTGCGCGCCAGATATTCAGGGCTGGCGCATAACGCCAGCCGATTGCTGCCGACGACGCGAGCAATCAACCCCGGCAAATCGTCATGCCCCTCGCGCAACGCCAGGTCGTAGCCGCTTTCCAACAGGTTGACGAACTCATCGCACAGGTCCACTTGCAGGTTGATCTGCGGGTATTGCTCCAGAAAGCCGCCGCACACCTGATCGAGAAAAGCCTGCCCATACGCCAGCGGCGCGGTGATTTTCAGGTTGCCGCGCAGGCCATGCTGCAACTGCTCGATTTCCTCGCCGGCCTCCTCCAGCCGCTGCAACACCTGGCGTGCGGTTTCCAGATAAAGACGACCCGATTCGGTCAGCAAAATCCGTCGGGTGCTGCGTTCGAACAAGCGGGCGCCGAGCTCCGCTTCGAGGTGATTGACCGCTTTGGTCAAGGCCGACGGGGTCTTGCCCAGTTGCTCGGCGGCGCGGCTGAAACTGCCGAGTTGCGCCGTGACCACGAACATTTTCAATGCACCCAACTTGTCCATTCTTTTTCCATTCAGGCAAAAACGTTTTTCGTGAGCGAGGCGTTCTGCTGGCCGTGACAAGCCACTAATCTGGCCATCAGACGCAATAACAAGGAAACATTCAATGAAAAGATTCATCCCGAATCTATTGATGGCCGCCGTCAGTTTTGCCTCGATGGAAGCCATGGCAGCGGCCGATCTGGTGCTGTTCAATGGCAAGATTTTCACCGCCGACCGCGCGCAACCGAAGGTGCAGGCGTTGGCGGTGCAGGACGGCAAAGTGCTGCAAGTGGGCAGCGATGCGCAGATCAAGGCTCTGATCGCGTCGGGCACCAAAGTCGTCGACCTCGGCGGAAAAGCCCTGATGCCCGGCCTGATCGACAGTCATTCCCACGCCATATTCGGCGGTCTGGAAATGACCTCGGCCAATATGGAAGACGAGGTGGTCGACCTCGACGAACTGGAAAAACGCCTGAAAGCCTGGCGCAATGACGGCAAGGCCAGGCATGGCGATGTGCTGGGCGTGGCCGGCATGAGTTCGGCTTATTGGGCCCAGGCCGAAGCTTTTGGCCAGAAATTCAACGCTGGCGAGTGGGCCAAGGTGCCCGTGGTGTTCACCGGCAGCGATCACCACACCGCGTGGGCCAACAACGTGATGCTCGAACGCGCCGGGATTGATGCGGCGCTGCTCAAGTCATTGCCGGACGCCGAGAAAGACACGATCGGCAAACTCGCCGATGGCAGCCCCAACGGTTTTCTGGTGGACGCCGGCTGGGATCGCGTCGCCTCGAAGATGCCGGTGCCGAGCCCCGCCGACATGTTGAAAGCCGCGCAATCCGCCGTGCGCTACAACAACAGCCTGGGCATCACCGCGTGGATGGACCCCGCCGCCAACGCCGCACCCGGCGAACCCGTGTTCGCGCTCAAACCCACGGAGAACACCGTCGGCGTGCTGCCGGTGTACAAAGCGCTGGCCGAAAGCGGCGGCATGAGCGCCCACGTCGCCGCACTGCTGGTGGCCAATCCGAAAAGCGTGCCGGCCGATCTCGACACCCTGGACAAGGTCCGCCAGCAATTCCAGGGCATCCCGAACCTGACCTTGCCCGGGGTCTAGATCTTCGCCGACGGCGTGATCGAATACCCGGCGCAGAGCGCGGCGATGATCGATCCGTACAGCAACTCGCACAAACAGGGTGAACTGCTGATCGATCCGAAGCACTTTGGCGAATTGGTCAGTGCCATCGATCAGCGCGGCTGGCTGGTGCACATCCATGCCATCGGCGACCGCGCAGTGCGTGAATCGCTGAACGGCATCGCCCAGGCGCGCAAGGACCGCCAGAGCGGCGTGACCCACTCGATCACCCACCTGCAAATGGTCAACCCGAAAGAGTTCGCGCGGTTCAAACCGCTCAACGTCATCGCCTCGATGCAACTGCTGTGGGCCAGCGCCGACGAGTACACCCTGGACATGATCAAGCCGTATGTCAGTGCGCTCGCTTTCCGTTACCAATACCCGGCGCACTCCTTGCTCAAACAGGGCGCGACCATCGCCGGCGCCAGTGACTGGGCGGTGTCTTCTCCCAACCCATGGAACGCCATGGCCCAGGCCATCTCCCGAGAAGGCCCGCTGGGCGTGCTGAACGCCGATGAGCGCATCGATCGCGAAACGATGTTGTATGCCTACACCCTGAACGCTGCGCGCACCATCGGCCTGGAGAAGCAGATCGGTTCGTTGAGCCCCGGCAAGCAAGCCGACTTCATCGTGCTGGACCGCGACGTGTTCAGCGTCGACAACAAAGCCCTGCATGACACCCAGGTGCTGCAAACCTGGTTCGCCGGTCGCGAAGTCTACGCACCGACGCTGTAAGAAAAATCATCTGAAACCACTGCCCGCCCCCCGCGTTTGTCGCCGGGGTTCGGCGCAGCCTTGCCGTAAAAAATCTGCCCATAACAATCACAATAACGGGACGCACCTCATGAAAGCTTTCACCCTGTTCGCCCTCGGTTCCTTGGGCCTTCTTCCCTTGAGCAGTCAGGCGCTGCCCTTGAATGACGATTTCGCCCTACTGGTCGACCTGACCCTGGCCAGCGACTACCGCACCCGTGGCATTTCGCAAACCCAGAATGATCCTGCGGTGCAGGCCGGTTTGACCTTGGCCCACAGCAGCGGGCTGTACCTCGGCGCATGGAGTTCAAACGTCGATTTCGGCGGCGGTCTGAAGACCCGGCAGGAAGTCGATTACTACGCCGGTTGGCTCTGGCAAGCGACCGATACGGTCAGCCTGGACCTTGGCTATCTCAAATACGCTTACCCCAGGGAGAGTCAGTTTAACCAGGGTGAGACCTACGCAATCCTCAGCGCTTATGGCGTGAAGCTGGCGGCCTATTATTCCGCGGATGCGCCAGGCATCGACAGCAAGCAGAGCTCGCTGTACAGCTACGTGGGCTACGAAACCGAGTTGCCTTACGACACCGGTCTGAAACTGCGATACGGCAACATGGATTTCAAGGACCCGCACCTTTACTCGATGTCAGGCCAGGCCGAAGACTCGTACCGCGAATGGGAGGTCAAACTGTCCCACGAACTGGCCGGTGTAATGCTGGGTTTGAGTTACATCGATACTGACCTGTCGAAAAGCCAGTGCGTCAGTAATTGGGGTTATGGAGATGTCTGCACCGCGACCGTAGTAGCAAGCCTGAGCAAATCCTTCTGACCCCCACAGGATTGCATTGAAGCTTAAATTTCAGGTGCGCTTGAGGATCTGGTCCATCACCCAGTCGGTTTTCAGCGCGTGTTCGGCCATCGCCGGATGCTGCGCTTCGCCCCGGATATGCGCGTTCATGCCCAGCACGTGATGCCACTGGATGTGCTCGTGATGGTCGATGTGCAGGCTGAGATTTTCATCCGCCTCAAGTCGCACCGGGTGCTCATCGAACACCGAAAAACTGATCCGGCCCTGGCTGCCGATCAGTTCTACCTGATCTTCGCGGCGGTCGGCGACGAAATTCCAGCAGCCCATGCCCAGGGCACCCGAAGCAAACCGCCAACTGGCGCTGACGGCGTCTTCGGCGGCATACAAACCGGCCTGCCGCGCGGTAAAACCGGCGACTTCGACGATATCCCCGAGCAAATACTGAAACAGATCGAAGCCATGACTGGCCAGGTCGGCGAAGTAGCCGCCGCCGGCAATCAGCGGGTCGGTGCGCCAATTGTCGGCGCCACCCAGATCGTTCGGAGAAGGCGCCTTGGTCAGCGTCCAGGACAGATGCCGCACCTCGCCGATCCGCCCCTCCTCCAGCCACTGCCGCACTTGCGCAAAGCGCGGCAGCGAACGTCGGTAATAGGAAACGAACAGGTGCAGTCCGGCGTCGGCAAAGACCTTTTGCATCTCGCGGCTTTGCCCGGCATTCAGCGACATCGGTTTTTCGACGCAGCAATGTTTGCCGGCTGCGGCGACCTGCAAGCTATAGGCGTGGTGACTGTCGGGTGGCGTGGCGATGTACACCGCGTCCACCTCAGGATCATTGATCAGCGCTTGCGCATCGGTGTAAACCCGGGCGATGCCGTGACGTGCGGCGTAGTCGGTCACCGCGTCCAGCCGCCGCCCCATCACCGCCACCAGTGCCGAACCGGGGGCCTTGTAAAAGGCCGGCCCGCTCTTGCGCTCAGCGACACTGCCACAACCGATCATGCCCCAGCGCACTACGTCCATGTTCTCTCCTTATCCTTAGCCGATGCGCAACGCGCGCAGGTCCAGATGGCCGTCCTTGAGCGGCGGGCACCAGTAGTAGCCGCCGGTGATCGGGCGGCTGATGCGATACAAACCGTCGGTAATGCCGTCTTCCAGTCCGCTCATGCGCCGCAGTTGGGCTTCGAAGGCGTCGAGGGAAAAACCGAACGCCAGAAACATCAGGCCGGCGCGGTCCCCTTCGATCCACGGCATCGAGCGACGGACCACGAACGCCTCAGGGGCGAAGCTTTCCTGGGCGGTGCGTTTGACGTGGGCGGAAATCGGCGCGTCATCGAGTTCTTCGTTATCGCTCAAGCGACGGCCCATGATGTTGTCTTTTTCCTGGGACGGCATCGCGTGGAAGCCTTTCAGATCATGCTGCCACTGTTGGATCGCGGCGAAGCTGCCACCGACCAGTCCTTCCGCGCCCTCGCCCAACAACGCGGCGGCCACGGCGGCTTCGTCGTGCGGGTTCTCGGTGCCGTCTTCGTAGCCGGTCAGGTCGTGGCCGGTCATGTGGCGGAAAGTTTCGTTCATCTGCACCAGGCGCAGGGCCGGTGCCAGCGCGGCTTCGATGGCGTTGCTGCGATTGAGCAGTTCACCGCGGTCGACGCCGTGTAGCCAGCACCAGAGCGCGTGTTGGGTCGACGGGTTGTCGACGCCAACGCCGGTCAGCGCCGGAAACGGTCGCAGGCCATCGATCTGTGCATGCAGCGCCTTGACCAGGGATTCACCGAAGCCGACCACCGCCGATTTTCCGTCCACCAGTTGCATCAAGTTGTCGAGCGCGGCCGGCAATGCTTCGGCGGATTCGAGGGCGAAGAACATATGGCGGGCTTGAGGCGGAACGGGGGTGGCGAGAATGCCCGGCTGGTAGTAACTCATATGAACTCCTTGAAAAAGAGCACGGAGTTTAACCGGAGCACGAGGGTTTGTGTGGCTTTGGCATCCTTCCCCACACGGCGAAATCGCGCTGGGCTCTGATTGCGAAACGCGCTGGGGCTTATCGTTAACACCGCTGAGCAGCGCCGGCAAGACGCCGCCCATCAACACCAAACAAAGGCTAGGCTTTTCAGAGACTCGAATGGCCCGCATGGCCGTCCTCTCGTGAGGTCCCCCCTCTGGGGGCCAACCAGAGGGGCATCTGGGCCATGACCGACGGTGCCGGCCATTCCACGATCGAAAACCCTGAACCGCCGAACGATGAGATGAGTCATGACAAGCGAGGCCGAGGTCTGCTAAAACGATTCATCAGTTCATCACCCAATCCAGACGGGGTAGCGACATGACCACAGCACATATCCTTGGCAACCTGTTTCCCGACTCAAGCGACATCCCGGAAAAATACCGCCTCGACGGTCAGACCGAGCAGCGTGAATACCTGGTCGACGGCGAACTGAAAACCTGGTCCGGCCCCCTCGCCCAAGTCCGCAGCCCGGTGTACCTGACCGGCGAAAATGGCGATGAACAAGTGATCCTCGGCAGCACGCCGCTGCTCGATGCAGAAACCGCATTGACCGCGCTCGACGCCGCCGTCCGCGCCTATGACCGGGGCCAGGGTTTGTGGCCGACCATGCGCGTGGCCGAACGCATCCAGCACGTCGAAACGTTTCTGGGCCGCATGCGCGAACAGCGTGAGGCGGTGGTCAAGCTGCTGATGTGGGAGATCGGCAAGAACCTCAAGGACTCGGAGAAAGAGTTCGACCGCACCTGCGATTACATCGTCGACACCATCAATGCCCTCAAGGAACTCGACCGTCGCTCCAGCCGCTTCGAGCTGGAACAGGACACCCTGGGGCAGATTCGCCGCGTACCGATGGGCGTCGCCTTGTGCATGGGGCCTTACAACTACCCGCTGAACGAAACCTTCACCACGCTGATTCCGGCGCTGATCATGGGCAACACTGTGGTGTTCAAACCGGCCAAGCTGGGTGTGCTTTTGATTCGGCCGCTGCTGGAAGCCTTTCGCGACAGTTTCCCGGCCGGGGTGATCAATGTGATCTACGGCAGCGGCCGCGAGACCGTCAGCGCACTGATGGCCAGCGGCAAGATCGATATCTTTGCGTTTATCGGCACCAATAAAGCCGCCAGCGACCTGAAAAAACTCCACCCCAAACCTCACCGCTTGCGCGCGGCACTGGGCCTGGACGCGAAGAACCCGGGCATCGTGTTGCCGGAGGTTGATCTGGACAACGCCGTCAACGAAACGGTGACCGGCTCACTGTCGTTCAACGGTCAGCGTTGCACCGCCCTGAAAATCCTTTTCGTCCATGAAGACGTGGTCGAGTCGTTCATCGAGAAATTCAACGCCAAACTGGCCACTCTGAAACCGGGTATGCCATGGGAAAGTGGTGTTGCGCTGACGCCGCTGCCGGAAGCGAGTAAGGTCGATTACCTGCACTCGCTGGTCGCGGATGCAGTCAGCAAAGGCGCCACCGTAGTCAATCCAAATGGCGGTGAAGCGCGCGCGTCGTTCTTCTACCCGGCGGTGCTGTTCCCGGTGACGCCGCAGATGCGCGTCTACCAGGAAGAACAATTCGGCCCGGTGGTGCCGATCGTGCCTTACCGGCATCTCGATACGGTGATCGACTACGTCCTGGAGTCGGACTTCGGCCAGCAGTTGAGTATCTTCGGCACCAACCCGGTGGCGGTCGGTCGGCTAGTGGACACCTTTGCCAACCAGGTCGGTCGGATCAACCTCAACGCCCAGTGCCAGCGCGGCCCGGACACCTACCCGTTCAACGGCCGCAAGAACTCCGCCGAAGGCACATTGTCGGTGCATGATGCGCTGCGGGTATTTTCGATCAGGACGCTGGTCGCGACCAAGTTCCAGGAAACCAACAAGGAACTCATCAGCGAGATCATCAGCGGACGCAGTTCGAGCTTCCTGACCACCGATTACATCTTCTGAGGACACCGAGCCTGAACACGTTCAGAGCCCATCGACTGCCACCGCTGCTGCGCCGGTTACTGCGTCCGTTGCTGGACCCGTATCGGCGCTATCGCTACGCCAAGCTGATCCACGCGGTCCGCGTGTCGCTCGGCTTGTTGGCATCGATCATGCTGACCACCGGCATCAACCTGCCCCACGGTGAGTGGGCGTCGGTAACGATGCTGGTGGTGATCGGCGGTTTGCAGCACCACGGCAACATCGGCAAAAAAGCCGCCGAGCGTGCCATCGGTACGTTGATCGGCGCCGCTATCGGCCTGCTGCTGGTGGCGCAACAGGCCTGGCTCGGGATGCCTTGGCTGACCTATTTTGTGATGTCGGCGGTGTGCGGTTTTTTCTCGTATCACGCCATCGGCAAGGGCGGTTACACCGCGCTGCTGGCGGGGATCACTGTGTTTATTGTCGCCGGGCATGGCGACAACCTAATCTCCGACGGACTGTGGCGCGCAGTGGACATTCTGATTGGCGTGGCCCTGGCCCTGGCCTTTTCTTTCGCCCTGCCGTCGTATGCGGTTTTTTCCTGGCGCTATAACCTGGCCAACTCGCTGCGCGATTGTGCGACGATTTATGGACGCATTATCGATGGTCAGTCCGTCTCCGATGACGAGCACCTGAAGCTGATGAATCGCCTGAACGCGTCGATGGTGCAATTGCGTTCGCTGATGCCGTCGGTGTCCAAGGAAGTGAAGATTTCCATGACCGAACTCGATGCGATTCAGCGTCATTTGCGAATGTGCGTCAGCACCTTGGAAATCCTTGGTAACACCCGGCCGGACTCCAAGGATCGCGACGCCATGGCGCATCTGCAATCGAGTTTCAAAGCCGAACACCGGCAGATTCGCGTGCAGCTGATCGGCATGGCCCGGGCGCTGAAAACCGGCGCATCGCAGCGACTCAGTCGCCCCATCGATTTGCCGGTTGATTCAAGTCTTGAAGCACCGGTCTACAACCCGCTGGACGGCCATCAATTATTGATACGCCAGTTCGCTTCGAACATCGGCGAGATGCGCCAACGACTGGCGAAGACCGCGCCGCGCTGGAACATCTGACGCCCGTCTTATTGTGTGACCGCCCGACGAGACTTCAAGCCCCAGCCCTGCTGCATGCCCGCGGCAGCCAGCAGAATAGCGGCAACACCGACCCACTGCAGCGGTTCGAGGCGATGACCGAAGGCAAACCAGTCAACGAAAATCGCCGCAATCGGGTAAATGAAAGACAACGCCCCGGTCAATGCCGTCGGCAGTTTTTGAATCGCGCCGTACAGCAGCACATACATCACGCCGGTGTGGACGATGCCCAGCGTCACCAGGCTGGCCCAGGCGCTGGGTGCTTGCGGCAACGCTGAAAAGTGCGCAAATGGCGCGAGCAGCAGCACCCCGGTGCTGACCTGGATCAGGGCAATCAAATGCGGTGGTGTGCCGGTCAGGTGTTTGATAATCAGGGCTGCAATCGCATACAGAAATGCCGCCCCCAAGGCCAGACCGATGCCCATCAGGTAATCGTTGCCACCTGCGCCCTGCTCGCCATGAGCGCTGACAATGGCCAGCATCCCGAGAAACGAAATGCCCAGCCAGAACAGTTTTTGCAGGGTGATCTTCTCGCCCAGAAACAACGCCGCCAACCCGACCAGCATGAACGGCTGAACGTTATAAACCGCCGTGCCGATGGCAATTGAGGCACGGGAATAAGAGGCAAACAACAACACCCAGTTGCCGACAATCGCGACCCCGCTGAGCACTGCCAGCAGGAAGGTGGTGCGGGTCAGAATGCCCGGACGCAGGAAGCCGAATGCCGCGCAGATCAACAACAGTGTGCCGGCGCCGAACACGCACCGCCAGAACACCACGTCCAGCACGGGCTGCCCGGACACCAGCACGAACCAACCGATGGTCCCGGAAATCAGCATGGCGGCGGTCATTTCGAATGAACCGCGACGTATGTTTTTGTCCATCATCAGACTCCTGTGGTTGAGGCCAAATTATGCCAATCCGTCCAAGGGCATCTCCAGCGCAAAAAGCAGGCTAAACTCGGTTTTTGCCTTTTTTATCAAGGCGTATTCAGTCAACGGCCTAACAGGGGATTTGCCATGACCGACGACATCGACCAAGTGCTCATCACCGCATTAATGGACGACTCACGCCGCTCGCTCAAGGCGCTGGCGCAGATCAGCGGCCTGTCCTCGCCCAGCGTTGCCGAGCGTTTGCGGCGACTCGAAGAGCGTGGTGTGCTTAAAGGTTACACCGTCGAAATCGACCCCAAGTGCTTTGGTTATCAACTCCAGGCCATCGTGCGGATCCGCCCGTTGCCGGGCCAGTTGCAGGAAGTCGAACGGCAGATTCAGGCCATCCCGGAATTCACCGAGTGCGACAAAGTCACCGGCGATGACTGCTTCATCGCCCGCTTGCATGTGCGCTCGATGGAGCAACTGGACACCCTGCTCGATCGCCTCAACACCCACGCGGAGACCAACACCGCCATCGTCAAGAAGACCCCGGTCAAACGCCGCTTGCCACCGATGGCGTGAGTGCGATTTTGATTGGAAACGCGTAAATTGACCGCTTTCCGGCTAAGGATTGGCGGTATGAAAATTCAGGTGGTTTTACTCGCGACGTTGTTGCTCGCCGGCTGCGGCACGGTTCAAACAGTTGTGCGCGGGGATGAAGTGGCTTCGAAGAGTCTCAAGGAGTACAAAAGTTACTGCGGTGCCGTTCCGCGTATCTACAGCGGCGTGACTTACGATTTCTGCATGCTCTATGCTCCCCTGCAAAAAGGACGGGATGAGCAGGTGCATGACAGCGCTCCGGCCATTGTCCTTATCGACGCAGTCATTTCCGGCGCCCTTGATACGTTGCTCCTGCCCTATACCATCTACCGCCAGCAAGCCGATGGCAGCATTATCATCACGGAATGAGCCCGAATTCCGGGCGATAAAAAACCCGCCTGAGCGGGTTTTTTACTTAGAGCCTGCGATTAATCATCGCGGCTCATGATGCCGAACAGCTGCAACAAGCTGACGAACAGGTTGTAGATCGATACATACAGGCTGATGGTCGCCATGATGTAGTTACGCTCGCCGCCGTGAATGATGGCGCTGGTCTGGAACAGAATGCAGACCGAGGAGAACAGCACGAAACCTGCGCTGATCGCCAGTTGCAGACCGCTGATCTGGAAGAAGAAGCTCGCCAGCGTCGCACCCAGCAGTACAAAGAAGCCTGCGGTGATGAAACCACCGAGGAAACTCATGTCCTTGCGGGTGATCAGCACGTAAGCCGACAGACCACCGAACACCAACGCCGTCATCGCGAATGCCGAACTGACAACTTCAGCGCCGCCCTGCATGCCCAGGTAGCGGTTGAGGATCGGGCCAAGCAGAAAACCCATGAAACCGGTCAGGGCAAATGCCGACACCAGGCCCCAGGCCGAGTCACGGAGTTTGTTGGTGAGGAAGAAAAGCCCGTAAAAGCCGATCAGCACCACGAAAATATTCGGGTAGCCGACACGCATCTGCTGAGCAACGAACGCCATCACGCCGCTGAATGCGAGGGTGAGAGCGAGCAAGCCGTATGTGTTGCGCAGGACGCGGCTAACCTCTAGCTGCTCAACCTGCACGCTGTTATTAACTGCGTAATCCTGTTCGCGCATGGCGACACTCCTGTTGGTTTGAAACGTTCAGTCGCAAAGATCATAACAGACGCTCTGTAACAAGCCATGCAGAGAGTTTGACAGTGTGTTTCATTCAGGTATTATGGCGCCCGCAACGCAAACGGAGGTGTGGCCGAGTGGTTTAAGGCAACGGTCTTGAAAACCGTCGACTGTAACAGGTCCATGAGTTCGAATCCCATCGCCTCCGCCATTTTCTTAGAAGTCCTTGATTTTCAAGGACTTTTCAGGGCTGGCTAGCAAGGTAGACGCAACAAGCGTCACAAAGCTAGCCGCAGCAACAGCCGAAAGGCCTGGAGCTGTAAATGCCCACAAAAAATCTACATCTAAGCCTAACGCGCAGCGGAAAATACGTTTTCCGGGCGCGCTGGCCTACGTCTATCGCTCGCCTTTTGCAGCGATCAGAGTTCAAAATCCCCCTTCAGACAGACAGCCGCTCGACTGCCATTAAAAAAGCAGCAGAGGTTAACGCGGCTTATCAACGGATTTTGAGCATGTACGAAAATATTGAAGAAGCGGATATCACCGATGAAATGCTAGCTGAAATGCGAGCGCGATTAAGGGCGATGGAAGCTCAAGTCAAGAAACAGAGCCTTTCATCACTGCGCGTAAGCCAATTCTTATCTGCCTGGCAGTTACTCAATGCCTTCGCAAGCGATGAAATCCTCGAAAGCTACGGCTTATCTGCCGATGATAAAAACGCGTTATACCAAAGAGTCATGGCTGAAGCTTCGTATTACGACGATGCAACTCGCCGAGAAATCAATCACCTCACCATGACCACTGCTGACAAAGAACTGCTGTTAGAGCAATTTAAAAGTATTGTTCATGACATTACACAAAAACACATTTCACAAATCGCACAATACAAGATCAGCCACCGCCCCCTCCAAAAAAAACTATCAACCCCGAGCAAGAACAATTCATTTCAGGACTTGCATAATCTCGACAAGCTTGATCCGGGAACGGTTTCAAAAGCAAGACAAAAAAAGACTGATCTTGAATATTCAAGATATGCTCGTGCGTTCGACGTCCTAGTACAAAATAAACCAGTTAATCTATTAACGCAGAAAGAACTTTCGGACGTTTTTGTAGACTTAAGCAACATCAAAGTGCGTGGAATATCTATAATTGAATTAGGCGACACCGCGAAAAAGATTGCTAAAAGCGATCTAATTGCAGGTACAGGCGAAACAAAGATCAGTTCGGCAACAGCAGAAAAATACTCCACAAGGCTTATTTCCTTGTTAAAATTAGCACATAACGATGGAATAACTGAATACACCCCTGACTCGATAAAGAAACCTTCGTTCAGTGCAATTCGTACACGGCAAAAGATGGAAAGCAGCCACATCGACGACAAAAAGTCTTCATTCACACCAGAAGAAATCCAAAAAATATTTAGTGGTTATCTATATAACACCCACGAATCCTGCCCTACCAATGGGATTTTTAAATATCAATATTGGCTTCCATTAATAGCGCTACACACTGCAGCAAGGATTAGCGAGATATCCCAGCTCAACACAGATGATATTTGCGAGTTAAATGGCATCTATTATTTTAAAATTGAAGGGGATTCTGATTCAGTGCCTCAGCGTCGAAGCCTGAAAAACATAGCGAGCAAACGACTAGTTCCCGTTCATAAAAAACTGATAGATCTTGGATTGTTAATATACGTCCAAGAACGGAAAGCCGAAAAAAAGAAAAAACTATTCGACGGTTTGGTGTATAGCGAAAATAACAAATGGGGCGCTACTGCCACTCAATTTTTTTGCCGTCTCGACGGGCCAGGCGGTTATCTCTCAAAAGTCGGCGTGCATAAATCTCAGAATGATGGAAAAAAATTCCACTCATTTAGACACACTGTCATCACAGAACTCCGCGATCACGTACTTAAAAACAATGAGCAACGTGGCTATATAATCGAAACGATAACAGGCCATGAAAAAGAAACAACATCAGAAGCAGACCGCTACGGAACAAGCAACCTCGAAACCAAAAAAGACTTTCTAAATAACCTCAACTTCAAAATTGACGTTATGACTTATGACCAATTCTGCAAGAAATTCAGAAGCATCCTTACCCGATCATTGAAGAGCTTTGAACTAAAACAAAAGACATTAGCAGCCAAGGAGGTGAAACGTGGATCTAAGCATCAGTAAACTGGAGCGACTCCCGAACGGGAAAGTTATGGGTGTAGCTAAGCTTTATGTTTTGTACGACTCTCTTGATGACGACTGCAATACAAAAGACGAAAACCTCTACATTGAATTTACTTTTGAGAGGAAAAATGGAGAGCTAAATTTTTCTGAATTTGATATCAACGATCAAAGTCTGAATTTTTACAAAGCGTTTAACTTCGCCGCTATTGAAAGGCTGAAACGGGGTATCGCAGCATTCTGCGAACTCGCTGGAACGGCAAAACTCTACGCCTAGCAACGACACTACACATCCCCCCTCCTCGCGCCGCTACGCACCGTAGCGGCAGCCTTGTGCGCTCTCCCCCTCCTAAAGCAGCAGCTAATAGTCAGCAATCTACGGTCGATGTCGGACAACTATGTAGAGCGCGCTTAAACCTCCGGGCAGTGTCGGACAAAAATCAATCAAGCACTACCGTCTGTCGGTTTTCTTGAAGCTATTTCCTCATCAGGTAGACGAGTTAATTATTTTTATCTTTGTTTTTCAACAGCTTAAAAAAGTATACTGAGTGTACTTCACAATATTGACATTTTGTCAACGATTTACCGATTGACGGGCCAGGTGATCTGCGAAAAGCTATCAGGGTGAACACAAAACACCAGGACTGAACGATGTTACTTACCACCAAACAAGTTTGCGAAGTTCTAAAAATCGGTCGAAGTACCGTCTATAAAATGACTTTAAATAAGGAAATTCCATCGCCACAAAAAATCGGAATTAAAAACGTATGGCTTGAAAGTGATATTAAAACATTTATCGCAAAAAAATTCGAAGGGGAATAAAAATGAGCTTGAGTATAGGCTTTCTAGTAAACAACAGGAGTGCAAAATAATGTTCAATCATATCTACGAACTGGGGAAACCCAAGAAAAACGTCATAATCCAAGGCATTGTTGACGACTGGGAGTCAAGGCTAAATCAGCTATCCGATCTTAGCGAAAATCTGACGGACAAGGGCGTCAGTGAAAACTTCATGAGTGCCAGCCGCGAGTTAATCAATCAGATTGAAGAGGAAGTGTGGATAGAACAAAAGCGGATCACTGGTGAAAAAGAACAGCTCAAGCTATTAAAAGAAGCTAAAGCTAATCTCTTAGAACAGATCGCTGAACTGCAGGGAGAAGCCTTGTGAACGTTGGCATATCGACGCTGGATATCGACTGAAATTCTAATAGTGTCATTCCGCCGAATAGGCGGCCCAGGATATGGGGGTGAGTGTTTGTAAAATCACTCCCATATTTGAAGACAACCCAGACCGTTGCAGCGGTAACGATACCGTTATGTATTTTGTCTCATCTCAGAAAACTTAGCCACGTCAATATTTCTTCTACCGATGAGGTTATTACTAGTCGGGAAAATCAAGTAAACCTACCGCACCTCCGGGCGGTTTGGCAAACAACTATAATAATAAGAAAAACGCATGAATTCTTCCGCCAAAAATACCAATTATGTGCTCGCTGAGACTTTCGACACAGACAAGTTGTTAGAGAGCTCCCCGTCTTTACTAATACTGAAAATAGATCAGCTTGCCCGCCTCATCTCCCTTAGCCACACAAATCACATTTTCAATATTAAAGCAGACACAACAAAGCTTGTTTTGCATGTTCGTACGCCTCATGAGTTTCTTAAAACTGTCACCCCCAATAGAAACTCAATAATCGCTAGTCTGCTAAAGCGTCTTCAAGATGCCAGTTTAGCGCTTGCTTTGCATGCTCGCACGCCTCATGAGTTTTCTTTAACAGTCACTCCCAATAGAAACTCAACAATCGCTAGTCAGCTAAAGCGTCTTCAAAATGCCAGCTGGTGGCGAAAGAAAATATATACTTTGGTTTTAAAGAGAAGAGAGCATTTGGCGTTCATTAATAAAGAGCTTGGTTTCGACAAGCCGGACAAGTGCTGCTCAGCATATACAGTCGAGCTAATGCATCTAAAGAAACTAAAAAACGATGCATATTTGGAGCAACAAAAAAAACTATACCTCCCGAGCATAAAGTCTGGGACACCTATCACCTTCAATCTAAAAGAAGCAAACAAGAGCGCATCAAAAAATAAATTTCATGAAGTATTTTTGACAATTAAATCACTCGAAAGGATCGCCGACAACAGCAATTTTGAATGGGCATTTGTAACTTTCACTTGTCCATCAAAATTTCATTCGAATCCGAAAAACAAGACACGAAATGAAATAGCAGATTACGATAACGACCTGACATTTAAAAATGGCAGCGACTACTTAAACGGCAGCATGTTTAAAACATTTCAAAAAAGGCTCGATAAAAAATTCAAGCGGGGAAAGGACTACTTCGGATTCAAAGTGATCGAAGTCCACGACGATGGCTGTCCACATATGCATTTTTTGATTTTTTTTGATAGCGCAATGAAAAACTCGATTGAGTCGGTCATTGGAAAATTGTACAACGCTGACCGACCCGAGTGGTATTTCAGAACCTTTAAAGACAAACTGATTAAGTACGGCCTGAATCGCTCCACTGTGGGGAGTGATCTTCAAGGCGCAGTAAAATGTGCAGCAGCATCGAGTTATATTTTCAATTATCTGGCCTTTGCCATGCAGCATGAAGATAGCGACAACAAAGATATAAACTACGAAATGGCAAATAGATACAAATGCGCCATCCGAGCTGCTGGCACCCGACAATATTCATTTTTCGGAGTTAAGAGTTCCCTCACAAAACGGCGAGCACTGCGAAAAGTCAAGCGACTGGAGATATCCCCTCAGAATTTACATGCGAAGCGACTAGCGGATCAGCTATATGTCTCAAAAAGCGATCCGCTGAGGCTCGAAAAGCAACTAGACGCCAGTGTCGCCTTCATCACAGCGAACTCTCAAAATATTGATTTTGTGAAAGAGGTTACAAAGAATAAATTTGGAGAGGAAGTCGTCAAAATCGTTGGCATCAAGCATCGTGATGATGCAGAACACGTTCAAACGAGTGGCCTCTGCATGGCCCTGAGCAAAAATGAGCTCAAATTGCTCAACCACGAAAATGAAGGCGTACAGCGTTTGGCCAGCCTCTATATATCGTCGAAATCCAAACACGTCAAAATGGGGGCAATTAGTGTTAATTATTCAAGTAAAAGCAAAGAGCAAGAGCAGGAGCTCCCCCAAAGCAGACTTAGACCCTCGGAGCCGGATCATAGCCCTCCGCAAGGGCTCCACAGCGCGCCACAGACACGAAGCACACTCTCCCTGCCCCTATCCCAGCGGATGAGGATGAGCGAAGCGCTGAAGTCACTTCAAGAACGACGCGGTATTTATTACAAGCGTGCGTCGACACCCACACAACTTGAAGTCGAACAGAATAACGAGGAACCTAAAAAAACTGGACTCGTGATGCTTGAAAGACCTGGGCTCAATGAAGGTAAAAAAGCGGCATAACACAGTACCGCTATAAGCCAAAGGCTAATTATTTGTTTCTGACAACCCGATTTCGTTAATTTTGAAATCATCCTTCTTTGACCACAAATCTTTTCTCATAGCCAATACCGTTGATAAAAAATTAGTTTTGTTAGGCGTTTCGATGAAAGTTTTCACGCTAAGTATTACGGGCTTTGATGCGTAGAGAATCATTTCGTGATATTCAGCTTTCAGATACTCAATCACATCCAGCGCAGAACTGATGTCTGACTGCCTACTCGAAAGATATTTAATATTTTCCGGCTTAAAATACACATCCATATACAACAGGCACGACTTATATCGTCTTTCTTTATTTTCTAAAACTTTGAATAGAAGCTCTTTCCGCTTAGTAATCAGCGCAGTGATGATACCGCCTATACCAACCAGTCCGAGGAAACCAAGCGTTACTTCAATTGTTCCCATGACGACCTCCAAAAACTCATTACCTGAATGATTGTGTTTTCGTTACTAGCTCCGTTAGCGGTTACCGCGTATTCGATGAGAGATATAGGGGCTGATTTTTTCCATCATTAATATTGTAAACTGTTCTGCCTTCTCTAATGGAATATCTGATCCCTCTGGAATACCTAGTGTCTCAGCCGCGTACACAAAGCCTGCCCTCACAGCACTATCAAGAGCACGCTGCTCGCTTCTTTTAATAATAATAGGTAAAGCGAAATCCGCAGCGGCTTTATGAATGGCATGGTCGACCCCGAAACCATCTATTACCTTGAAAAACTCCTCATCAGCTATATTGCTGTTTACTGCGACATGGGTTTCTTCACCAGTTATAGGATCGAGCGCATAGATTTCATCTATTTCCGGGCCGGTGTAATTGTCGTTAATTAAGATTATGACGCGAAATAGCCCGAAGTATTCAATATAAGACCACAACCTGCTTTTATCAGGATCACTTTTTAAAGAAACGCAATGGAATATTGTTTCCTTGTTTCGGTCAATCACAAGATCGCTCAAGTAGGCGTGCCCATATGGCGGCTCAGCGTTCATGTCAAGCAAGTATGCAATTGCTCGGCCAAATTGACTATGTGGTATACCGCAGTGTGACGCAAACGCCAGCGCTGTTTTAACGAGCGAACGACCAGCCTTCCCCCCACCGAGGCTAAGCTCTACTGTTAGAGGACTATCCAGGTAAGCCGTGTCAATTTTCAGCTCGGAGAGTGCTTTGTCTAAGTCAAAGGCAGGGTGCTTTCTGGCAACCCCATTTAATCTTTTTTTTGCCTCTGCAATTGACTTAGCGACCATGCTGATTCTTTTTTTACCATCAACAAACTCTTCGGAATAACTCGACTTTGGGGAGAAAGAGCCGTCTGGCAAAAGCATATATTGGCGCCCATCTACCGTATTAACTAGTTGGCCTGGAGGCAATCCACGCTCTCTAGTGATGCCGAGCGAAAGCGAAAACCAGTTTAGCTGCTCAGCAAGCTCTGAATCCCAGCTATCGCCCCTCGTGCTGTTGCATTCTATACAAATGAAATCAGACGTTTTTAGCCAGCCGCCTATAGAATTTGGAATTATATGTTCCTTAGACCTGCTTGCCCCTTTTAATTCTGCATTGCAGAAGGCGCAAAATTTATTTGAATCTTCCCCTTTCATATACAGCTCCAAATAACCAACAGGCGAGCAGCATAGTGATGTTAGACAACACTACACCATCAGTTTTTTATGGATTTCTCCAGGAACAAGACGTGCAGGAAAATCATCATAATTGAGTTTTGAAGTATAGCTTTCGGAAAGAGCCAACTCGCAAATATGCTCTTGGTCGCATTCCGAAATACCATTCCACCAACCAAGACTAAAATAATTATTTTCGACATGAGCAAAAATCGATTTTACCAACCAATTTTTTATAAATTTATCACCTCGTTGAAAGAGATCAGCGAGATAAATACTAGCTTTCTCGTGCTCAATCAAATGAGACAAACAGTACACGGCACGCCCCTGAATACAAACTGTGGATAATGCAATGTGCTCAAGGGACTCTTGCTGCCCACTGAAATTTTGAATTCTGACACCGTCAAGATTATAGAAAGGCGATATAGTTCCGCACACAGCGACCGTCAAGGGCGTATCGAACTCTATAATATAGTTCTTTAGCAAGTGAAAACTACTATTCAAACGTATCGATTCAAAACTAGATTTAATTCTACTAATATCATCTAATCCTTTTAATATATCTCTCTGAATGCGTCGAAGACTATATTGAAGTATTAGCTGTTCAATAAGAGTACGTCCATTATCTAGATTTTGGATTTTCCAATCTACAGCCTCGCAAGCGGCAGTTTTTTGATAAAACTCATGACAAACAGCTCTATAAGAACTAGACCAACAATTTTCTCGACTCGGCGAAAATTCGTTTATTTCTATTGCTTTGAAAATTTCAGTATCATGATAGGAGCAAAAACCGAAAAAAATAGACGCATTAGATTTGATCCCGGTTTTTATCCCTTTCTCATCAAGTCGGCCTTCTGAATTCCGATAAAACGTGCCGACGTGTCCATCTTTAGCAATGCTTGTTAGTACCCGACTTCTTTGAATAGTGTGAGCACCTTTAATTGGAAGAACGCAATTATGTGCGTCGTAACTGGCACAGCAAAACTCACTTTTATCAAATATCCGGCTTTGCTCGTGACGTTCCACGTTTCGCGAGATTTTCCGCTTCTTTTCCCGATGTAGATGGCATTCAGAAAACTTTTCACCACTACCACACCAACAAGACTCATTCGGCGTCATCGTGTTGACGTGCGCGATGTCCCCCATCAAGCGTTGCTTAGCACCAATATCCATTGTGGCTATGATTTTTTTTATCTCGTCAGATAGATAATCCATTACCTGCTCCGTCGCGTGATGGAATTTTAAAGGTAGCGTTAAGAAAAAAAATCGTCGATGGACGGCATACTACTCTCAATTGTAGCCTCCCGTCTCGCTAGGACAGCTGTAGTCTGATGCTCATTGAAATACTGCCTGATGCACCTGATTGACGCTCTGGTCTGATCTTGCAGTGCGTTTTTTCCATCGTAACTTGCATCATCTACAAGCGTTTCATCGGCAGTATAAAAATCTGCTATACAACCAAAGCTCAACTCGTACATATACACCTCCAAATATAACCCTCTACCTAAAGCTTGCCAATTGAAGATTCTTTATCTCTATGTTGATAATACGTTCAAGTACATAAGCGAACAAGGCTCCTCGAAAAATAGTCTACGACTATTTCCCGACCTTGCAAGGGTTTACCCTTGACCCAATGGGGTTCCCCCATGCCCCTTTAAGAGCTAAGAAAGATCAATAACAAGAACTCCAGGAGGGGTCATGCCCGAGATAGAAAAAGCATCGGATAAGATGGTACAAATCAATGCCCAGGTGCCATTGTCACAGCGGGAATTGCTCAATCAAAAAGCTCGTGCAGCTGAAATGAATGTAAGCCAATTTGTTAGCCGCTTGATTACCGAGTCGACTGTGGAAGTCACCCCTGGTATTTCAAAGCAGCTGCAAGAACTGAATGCCTGTCTGGGCCGAATCAACAGCAATCTGAACATGCTGGCCAAGCATGCCAATACCTATCGTGAGAACGCCGATGCCTTGCTGATCCATTACCAGTTGGGGCAGATCGGCGGTGACGTACGCAGCGTCGCTGAGTTGTCGCAGGCGATCCATCTGCTGAGCCGCAAACGCAAACCGCGATCAGCGAAAAAGCCGGCCAAGGCGCAGCAGGTGCCGGCATGATCCACGGCCTTTCTAACTACAGCACCAGTGGTGCCGGCTGCGGCCTGGATTACTTCCTGGACGATGATTACTTCGACAAAGAGGCCCAAGTCTGGAAGCCACGCGTACCGGCCCCCGAGCTGCTGGAGGGCGACCCGGAGGTGATTCGTGCGCTATGCGAAAGCCTGGATTTCAAGCACAAGTACACGTCTGGCGTACTGAGCTTTTCGACGGAAGAAACGGCACTGATTGATGCGACACCAGGCCGGAAGGAAGCGCTAATCCAAGAGTTCAAAGACTTCGCTTTTGCCGGCATTGAAAATGCCGATAGCCGCTTGTGGTGCCTGGTGGAGCATAGGCACCTGGGACGCCTTGAAATGCACTACATGGCGCCGAGGGTGCACGCGGAAAGTGGCAAATACTTCAACCCGTTTCCGCCGAATTACAACGGCAAGCGCGGGCCTGGCAGCAACCAGGTGTTCATTTGGCAGAATGACGCCTTTGTTGATCACATGTGCGAGAAGTACGGCCTGCAGAACCCTCGCGATCCGCAATATAAAAGGCCAATAGAGCTGAAACAGTTTGATCCGAAAAAGAACATCAAACAGCAAGTGATCCAGGCGATTGATACATTGATCGATAACCGGGCGATCGGTGGCCGCGAGGACATGATCAAGTTTTTGGAAAACAGTGGTGCAACTATAACAAGAAAAAGCAGCGACTATTTTTCCTTCAAATTTGAAGGAATGGATAAAGCTGTGCGCTTAAAAGGGGAATTGTATGGCGAACGATCTTTCGAGCAAGTTGCAGAAAGGCATGCAGAAGCAATTGCAAGATTCCAAAATGGCCGAGCTGGGTCTGAATCCCGCTATGGTGAAGCACTTGCTGAACGAACAGCGGAAACTCAAGGAAGACATAAAATCGTTGGAGAGTCGATCGAGCGCGCAAAGCGACTTGAATCAGTCTCTTCAAATGAACTTGCAAGCCTGTCAGAAGAATTTAAAGCAATTAAAAACGATCTGGATACTTTCAGTCCTGGGGCTCGGACTGCTGCTCGCAATTTTGTGGCCAATCACCCGTTGATTCGCGGCTTCGATCAAACACAGATCGATGGCCTGGCTAATGCGTGCCATCCGGAGTTGGAAGTGGCTGACGTCAAGACCGACGACCCGGTCGCCGATGAACTGCGGCGCAAGCTGTACAACGCGCTCAAACAGGGCGTCGACGAAGCGATGGCGCAGTCGCGCAAGTTCTTCAAGCAGCAGCAGGAAGCGGCAGAGGCCTTCCGCCAAGCTTTTACCAGAGGCTTTTCCGTGCTGTTCAAATTCAACTTGAGCACTTACAGCGGGCGCAATTTTTTGAGCCAGGATGGCTACGGCAGTGATTTTGCTTCCAACCGACGATTGATCAGCGAGCACATCAAACAACTACGTGATGACATGCGTTACCTCAAAGCCCTGGATCAGCAACAGAGGCGGGTCGAACAGCGAATCCTGACGCCGCTGGGGGCGATGCGAAAGGCGCAGGCTGGCACTGGACTGCGCTCCGATCTGTCATCGCTCATAGAAGCGCCCAAGGCGGTTGCGCCGAAGCTAGATAAGCTGGATGAGAAACTTTTTATATCGGCTGTTAAAAATTCCAATCGGAAATTTGGCTTTGCACTAAAAACAAAAATAAACGATGAGGCTAGAGATGATGGACAAAGTATCATTAACGAAACGCATAGAACTCCTGGAAAAACTGCATTTGACAGCTCACCCACTATCAAATAAAACACGTTGTTTGAAGTGCGGAAACGCTCGATTACAGGTCAATATTTCCGAAGAATTGCCGGAGGAATATGCAAGCCCCGCAATAATAACGGACTTTGTTAGAAAAGTTGAAATCAACATAATTTGTACAGCGACAGCACAAACGCAAATCAAACTTGCCCAAGTCACTCATTGTGAGCTTTTTGAAATGTGCAGCGATGATTAAACGACTGAAACACTATGTGCCCTTCTCGCCGGGCAAGGCTAGTCCGGCGGGCGAAAGCAAGATCGCGCCTCTTCGGCGCCCCAGTGTCGGGGTTCCGCCCCCGACAGGACGTCCCCCGGGCCGGGGTCGGCGTGCTCATGCGCCGCTGCGCGTCGCTATCGCTATCCCTATTTTTTTGATTTCGAGAGTCAAGGGCGACGAAGAAGGTTGGCCAGGGGGAAGATCTGCGGCAGCAAGAGCCCGACGCGCTGCGCTTGTCCGCCACATATGATCGCCTGGCTGGCCGGTGAAGCTGGCCAACCAGCCGCCCAGCTGCGGCCCGATCATATGCGACTATTGACCGCGACCAGCCCTGAGGGCCTCCAAGAGCAAATTAGTTGCTGATAGATGCCCAAGGTTTACTTTCGCAATATTCACGAAATTGTCTCACTCCACCCACCACTGCCCTGATTGGTTTTATCATGTAACGATAGACAACTAGAAAATTTAGTGCGACCCAAGCCAATTGATATGGAGACCCGGCAAAACTTGTTCTGTTATTACCTAGAGTACTACTCCACCAGCCATGAAACACGAAGATCGACACAAATCCAACTAAGAGCACTAACGGACTAATGTTAAAGATTGTACTACAAACAAACGGTATCGTTTCAACTGCGCGTACTGACTCGCCTTCACTTTGAATTGCTACAATCCTTTTTACCTTATCTTTCCCCTCATAGTAAGTAGCTCTTACTTTTTTACCCACATCAACGTGTGCGTCCAATTCATCCGGCAAACTAATATTTTCTAATTTTTCACCGTCAATTTTCCAGTAATTATACGATGCGTTATCGCCTAGTCTCCCGCGAGATTTCGAGTTCAGATGACCGTCAACTATTTTCATTTCGTACATTTCAAAATCCCTCTCTAGTTTGGTCTGTCTAAAGCGCAAGACATCAAAAAGCCATCACCGAGCAAATACTAAGGATCTCTTAGTACTCCGTCAACGAAAAACTAAGACTCTCTTAGCTTTTGCGGCAAGAGAAAATGAGCACGTTCAGCGAACGATTGAGAGCGGCGCGGAAGACAGCAGGCCTTAGCCAAGAACGCCTCGGCATGGAGGCTGGACTAGAGCCTGCCAGTGCATCAGCGAGGATGAATCAGTACGAAAACGGCGTACATGTGCCTGGCAAAGGAACTGTTCAGCAAATCGCGAATGCACTGGGTTTGCCCGCCGCTTATTTCTATTGTGATGACGATGACGAAGCTGAACTGCTCAAGCTTTTCCATTCGCTGAAAAAAGATGATCGTGAGCGCGTGCTAAGCCTGGCTCAGCAGCTCGCAATTTGAGTTTTTGCCACTACTTGAATGCTGCAACCGACCTACCGTTCGTCGGCTTCTGATTGCGAGACTTACGCCAAAGGGTGATCTTCGGCACGCCACAGAGGTGGTCACACTCTAGGTCACAACCTCTTTTGCATCTGAACTAACTTGTTGTTTTTAAATGTTTTTTCTGCGGTATGGCTTCGTAGTGCGTCTCCCATCGCCTCCGCCATATTTGTACCGACAAAGCCCTGATTATTCAGGGCTTTGTCGTTTCTGGCTTTTGACAAAACCCTGCAGCCCATACTTCAGCCCATACCTTTGATCAAGCATTCCTGGCTGGAGAGCGGCGGCGTTTATGGCTATCGCAAAGTCCATGACGATCTGCGCGAAGTCGGTGAGGATTGTGGTCGGCATCGTGTGGCGAGGCTGATGCGTCTTGAAGGTCTGCGCTCTCAGACAGGGTATCGACGCCGTCCTGGCAAATACGGCGGTAAGCCAGCGGTCGCCTCACTCAATTTACTGAAGCGCCAGTTCGATGTCTTAGAACCCAACAAAGTTTGGGTCACCGACATCACTTACATTCGTGCGTATGAAGGCTGGCTGTATTTGGCGGTGGTGCTGGATCTGTTTTCTCGTCAGGTCGTTGGCTGGTCAATGAAGTCGCAGATGATCAGTGATTTGGCCATTGATGCGTTATTGATGGCGGTTTGGAGGCGAAAACCGAAACAAGAGGTGATGGTTCACTCCGACCAGGGCAGCCAGTACAGCAGCTCCGATTGGCGCAGTTTTTTGAAGGCAAACAATTTGGTTGCCAGCATGAGCCGCCGAGGCAATTGTCATGACAACGCCGTGGCTGAGAGCTTCTTCAAGCTGCTGAAACGGGAACGGATCAAGCGGAAAATTTACACCACACGACAGGATGCTCGTGGTGATGTGTTCGATTACATCGAGATGTTTTACAACTCGAAGCGTCGTCATGGTTTCAACAATCAGCTGTCACCGGTAGAGTTTGAAAAGCGTTACACAGCGAGCTTGCAAGGTGTCTAAAGAATCCGGGGCGATTCATTACGCAGTGGCAAACGTGCGGCAGCGATCATGAATTTGATCCAATCGGCACGGCTCAATGGGCATGATCCATATGCTTATCTGAAGGATGTTCTCACGCGGCTGCCGACGCAGCGGGCGTGGGATATTGCAAACCTGCTACCGCATCAATGGGTGCCGCGGTAACCAGGCAAGGTGTTTGAGCAAATCTAGGTGAGCTAGAATGCCGGATGCATAGACCTCAAGGACGCGCGATGATATTGCAACACAGGCCAGTGAAGGCTGATGACATCAAAACTATCTGTAGCTTTCCCCTGAACGCTCGGGAACTGTTTTATATGTTCCCGAAAGCTCAATACCCTCTGACTGAAGCTCAGCTGTCTAATGCTATTGCTCAACGATTCGACTCGACGGTTGTCGAGACCGGGAACAGCGTCGTCGGCTTTGCTAACTTTTATCGGGCTGAAACAGGTGGGGTTTGCTGTATCGGTAATGTCATCGTTGCCCAAGAGGCACGAGGAAAGGGTGTGGCGACCTTCATCGTGGAGACGTTGACAGCTCTGGCGTTCGACCGCTATGACGCCACAGAGGTGCAGATCTCGTGCTTCAATGAAAATACAGCAGGCTTGCTGCTTTATCCAAAACTGGGCTTCTTGCCATTTGCTGTCGAAGAGCGAATTTCCCTGGGTAGTCGTAGATCAGCACTCATCCATATGGCCCGCAGCAGAGCGGCCCGACCATAACTCACATTGAAAGCCCGCTTAATGCAGCTGCTTTCAGGTATTCAGTTGGTTGCTTTGGTTCAGGTACAGTCAGTGCTGAATGGGCAGCGCTGTGCAGCCTAGGGATCAATGGGTGGGATTACCGGACGCTTACAGAAATCCTCCCCAGTTGCCATACCATAAGCGACCGTTAACTTCGATCCGATACTCCGCTTAATGATCTATGGTAATTGGGCTCCAGCCGCGCCATGGCTCGCGCGTGGGGCTATTTTGAACGGCCGTTCAAGATTGTTTTCCGGGTCGAACTGGCGTCGCTCGGTAAAATTCAAATGTCGACCATACACATGAAACGAAAGGCTTGTGTGTTCAGTTTCATTGATCACACTGTGAATACTCCCGCTTGGCAAAAGTAGCACTTCTCCATCTGTGATGCATCGCTCACCCATTAGCTGCAGCTCGGCGTATCCAGGAAGTAGCGCATCGTCCAGACGCTGCCAAAACAGGTTGCGCTCGGTGCCATCGACACCTACCACCACCGCCCAGGTATCGTGGTCATGGGGCGGCACACCACGCCCGGGTAGCCAGCTATCGACCACCACGAATAATGTCTGGTCAGGCTCGACGTGTAACAACGTCGTTCCATATCCCAATTCTGAGTCGGCTTCATACATTTCGGCGCTTAGCCAACTACGCTTTTGCACCATTCGTTGAACCAAAGGGCCGACGAGCGAAAGCAGTTCGGCCTCATTCGCTGCGTCATGCACAATTTTCCTTAGTTCACCCACAAAACTCTGTATATCGTCTTGTTGCGATTCCATTCTCAACATCCCCCTCAGCCGGTTTACCTTCCATGAATTGGCCAGCTGCCTACCTCCGAAGAAGTAGGCCGCTCTCCTTAAAGCAACTTTAGTCACGAGGTTCCTTGGCCAGCGCTTTAACGAAGCCGATCATTAGCAACAGCATGAGCACCATAAACGGCAACCCCATGGCCACTGCACCGGCCTGGATACCTTTCAACGCGGTATCTCCACCGATTACGAACAGCGTGATGGTGACTAATGCAATCATCACTAACCAAAGTACCCGCTGTACTGGTGAAGTTTCCGGGTCACCGCCCGCGGCCAGGTTGTCGACTACTAAGGCGCCCGAGTCCATAGAAGTCACCATAAAGATTACCAACAGGATGACCACCAATCCTGAGCTTATGAGCGGGATCGGCAGCATCTGTAGGAACTGAAAGATCGCCATATTAACATCGGTTAGACCTGCCGCGAGGGTTCCACTACCGGAGATAACTTGATCGATGGCACCCGTGCCGAACGCTGTGAACCAGGCGATAGCCACCAGGGTTGGCACCAACATCACCACGCCGACCATCTGACGGAGCGTGCGGCCTCGGGAAACACGCGCAACGAATACACCGACCAACGGACCCCACGTGCACCACCACGCCCAATAGAATACCGTCCATCCATGGAACCAGTCCTGGTCTGGACGATTGATCCAGTTACTCAGTGGCAGGAAGAACTCGACATAGTCGACGGTCGTGCTCAGCACCCCAGAAAAAAACGTCGATACCCCAATTCCAAACACAACCAATATGAATAAGCCCAGCGCCAGTAACATATTGATATTGCTTAGCAACTTGACTCCTGCATCCATGCCCCGCCATAGAGAAAACCCGGCCAGTCCAGTCACGACCAAGATGAACAGCAGCTGCAAACTAAAGGAGTTGGGAATGCCCAATACTTGTGAGATACCGGCAGTCGACTGCATGGCGCCAAGGCCTAAAGAGGTGGCCAAGCCGAATACGGTAAGCACTACGGTAAACACGTCGACCAACTGCCCTGGCAGCCCTCGATGTGCTTTACCAATCAATGGCTGCAGCCCCGAACTAAGGGCAAATGGGAGCCCCTTGTTAAAGGCAAAAAATCCAACCACCAACGCACTGGTCAGGTAGATGGCCCAAGGATGAAATCCCCAGTGAAAGATCGTTGCCCCCATTGCTGCATGCTCGGCCTGTGGGGTGTTCGCGAGGACATTGAGTGGCGTTTTCCACCAAGCGGTATATTGTGCGACCGGCTCAGCCACGCCCCAATACAGCAGGCCAACACCCATTCCGGCTGCAAATAGCATCGAAAACCAGGACAGTGTGCTGAACTCCGGCGTCGCCTCCTTTCCACCCAAGCGAATTTTACCAAAGGGTGAAATGGCCACGCTGGCGCAAAACAGCACGGCCAGATTACCCATAATCATGATGAACCAGTCGCAGTTCTTGAGAATCCAGCCTTTCGCTCCCTCCAAGGACTGGCCGAAGGTTATCGGATCATGCAACGCAACCAAAACCAGCGCCAATACAATCAAGAATGAAACAGGAAAAATAACCCGGTGAACATTAAATCCTAATATGCGGGTATTGAACGATCGAGAACAGGATTCTTCATCGACAACTAATTCTTTCATGCTAAGGGCCTCTCTATTATTTTTGTATTTACAGCTAACATCGAATAACCGCCCATGGGGCGTAACGTTATCCAGACCGGAATGCACGGCAACGCATTGGAAATGATGTTCAAACAGGAAGCGGTGTACGACAAATCATTTTATCTGCGCGACTAATGACTATTTCTCATGAGTACTATCGTACCAGGCTGGGATGTGCATATAACTGCCACCACCTGAGATGAACGATTACAACCAGTCCTCCTGCCACGGATAATTTGAAAGCGCCTCGCAACCGTTGTGGGTAATTAAAACTTGCTGCTCAAGTTTAATACCTTCCTTACCTCCACGTTTGCCCATATAACTTTCCACGCAAATAACCATATTCTCTTCAAAAACACCGTCATAACCACTGGTCTCCCAATCAGCACCTTTATGCGCCAGTGCCGGATATTCGTCGGCCAGACCCACACCATGCACAACACAGCAGTAACGGTTGTGCTGATAAGGTTGTGGAATATCCCAGGATCGCTGAACGAACTCGTGATGGCTCAGGCCAGGGCGCAAGAGCGCCATGTTGTGGTGGATCTGTTCATGGGCCAGCGCATACAGCTTGCGCTGCTCGGTCGTAGGGGCAACGTGACCGACGGTCCAAGCTCGCGAGATATCCGCGCAATAGCCATAGGGACCGATCAGATCCGTGTCGAAGGAAATGATTTCACCTTCCTGCATCACCCGATCGCTTGACTCCTGCATCCACGGGTTGGTTCTAGGTCCGGAAGCGAGCAGGCGGGTTTCGATCCACTCTCCACCGTGGCGGATATTCTCGTAGTGAAGCCAGGCCCACAGTTGGTTCTCGGTAATGCCAGGACGCTGCTCATCATGCATGCGCTGAATGCCTTTCTCGCACACCTCGATGGTCCAGCGCATCAGCTCCAGTTCGGCGGCTGATTTGATCTTGCGCGCCTCCTCCATCAGACTGTGCCCCTCGACCAGGCTCAACCCCTCAGTTTGGAGTAGCTCAAGCCCTTCGAAGTCTGCCTTATCCACGGCCAGGCGCGCGTTGGCACCAGCGTGTTCACCCATCACATCGACAATTTCTCGGGCCCAAATGGCAGCCTTCTCGGATATGCGCGAACCGGCACCGAAATAACTCCAACTGACCGCTTCGCGCACTTCATCGATCAGACTGATCCCCTCATGCAGGTGTTCGCAATTGTGGAACTCCCACAGGATCACGGGCCCATTGGCAAACACCAACGCGTAACGAGCGAAGTTGTGCAAGGTCCACACCTGCATGTTCGAGGTGTCAGTGGCGTAGCGGATATTGACCGGATCATAGAGCAGGATGGCGGCACAATCGCGCGCCAGTAACTGATAGCGCACCCGCTGCAGGCGGTAGGTACGCGCCGATTGCAGCGTTTCCAGCGTGACCGGGTTGTGCAAGGGTTGCGTGGAGTCATCGCCCGTAGGGTAATTATTCTTATTTTCGAACATGCTTTCGATTCCGTTAATCAAAATAGGAGAAAGGAACGTCACCATTTGGCGTCATGGACGATTCAGCGCGGTGGCGATCTCAGTCTCGTTGATCACTCTGTCGCACTGCGAGCTCTGGGCGTTTACGCCGACCGACTCGACAACCGCCACCAGACTGGAACTGGCCAGACCATTGGGCGTTGACGGGTGATGAAGGGGAGCATCGTCTTGCAAATGCTCACCGGTGACCTTGCCCTGCCCTACAAACACGACAAGCAGCGCAGCGCAGGCAGCGAAGAAGAAATAAAGACTCGATGCGCCGAAGTGCTCCATCAGTGAACCGGCCAGCAGCGGACCGATGCCGGCCCCCACACCAAACGCCACCAACAACACGCGGGCCAATGAAACACGCAATTGCGGCTCAATATTGTCGTTGGCCAGTGCCACACCGAGCGGATACAGGCAAAACTGCAAAAAGCCTATCCCCGCACCGAACAGCATCAGGGTGTTGAACGAAGGGCTTTGACAAAAAACCAGCGGCAGCGTGACGAGCACCAGCAGCACTGCCACAGCGCGAATCAAGCTGGCACGTGGCAATCGATCCGAAAGCCAGCCCAAGGGTAGCTGGGCCAGTAATCCGGCCCCAATCACCAAGGCCATGAACTGACCAATTTCGACCGTATCGAGTCCCTGCTGACTGGCATAGATCGAGGCCAGACCGTAAAAGCCCCCCGTCATCATGCCCGACACCACCAGGGTCACTAACGACTGCGGTATTCGACGCAGGAACAATTTAACGTCGACAGGCGCCGCAAGGATGGGCGTCGGATGCGGGCAGCGGGTCAACGCCACCGGCACCAGGCTCAACGCAAAAGCGATGGCCACGCCAAGCAACGCATGGACTCCCAGGTCGCCATTGAGACTCAGCGCCAGCTGGCCAAGCATCATGCCAACGTAGCTGGCAACCATATAGAGGGCCAGCACGCTGCCGCGCCGTTCCCTCCGAGCCTGATCGTTGAGCCAACTTTCCAACACCATGAACTGACACATCATGGCCACCCCCACCAGCGCTCGCAGCAGCAGCCAAAATGGCAAGGCACTACTGAATTCATGAGCCAGAGCTGCGGCGGCGATCCAGCCGGCGCAGGTGACGTAGCTGCGAATGTGCCCGACCCGCTCAATCAGGTAGTGCCCGACCTTGCCTCCCAACACCATGCCCAAGGCGTTGGCTGCCATCAATGCACCGCTCCACGTCTCGGCCTCCCCCCCCGCGTTCAGGCGCAGCGCCAGGTAGGTCATCAACAAGGTTGAACCCAACTGCATCAGTAAGCTGCTCAGATACAGGGCGCCGAACGCCTTCGTCAGTCCAAGCACTGAGCAGCCTCGTCAATGATGTGTGCGTGAGATTGCAAGCTGCAACGTTGCCGCCCCACGACATCGCTCTGTTCATTCTGCATTGCTCTGCGCTCCCGACTCAGGATAAACCGTGCCGCTGTTTCCAGTCGCCAGGCTGAACCACATACCCGAACAACGCATGGCCGCCATAGACCAGTTCGGTGCCTTCGGGAATCCACAGCAACTGTCCCGGTTCAACCCGGTACAGCTCACCGTTGGCCTGCAATTCGAAGCAGCCTTCGATGACGAAGATCACCTCGTCATACAGCAGGGTCCACGCCACTTCAGCGCCCTCCCAACGGGCAAAGCCGACCCCGATATTTGGCGATATTTCATTGCTGATCGCACGGGCGACATAAGCGGCACCGGGGGGACCACCACGCTGCGTGAAATCCAAATCATGATGATCGACGCGCAGCACTGGGCCTTTTCCAGTAAAGACCCTACTCATAGCTCACTCCGACTGTTCCAGGCCGCCAGACGGATACGTGAGCGCACACCAAGGCCGAGGAAGGGTTCCGGCGGATTGAGTGAAGGCATGCCCGTCACGGCCTGAATGTCGCGCAGTTGCGCCGAATCGGCACCCACGGCAAGGTCTGCGAGCAAGGTGCCTGAAATGGTGCCCCAGGCCGCGCCGACGCCGTTGTCGCACGCCGAGGCATAGACACCTTTCTCCAGTTCGCCAAAGAAGTTGGTGAAGTTGCGCGAGATGGCGTAGACGCCCCCCCAGGTATGACTGAAAGGGACTTCGGCGAGTTGCGGAAAACGCGCCAGGAACGCTTTTCGGTGATCCTTGCGCACACTGGCGCGCATGGCATCGTTGGTGCTTTGGCCGTACTTGGGAACATGCTTGTAGGTATTGCGGATGATCAAGCGACGATCCTGAGTCATACGCACCGTGGTACCGGCGTGGTCTGCCGGGGTCAGACCCCAATCGAATTGACCGCCATAGACCGCCAACTCGGCATCGGTCAGTGGACGAGTCCAACTGGCAAAGGTCATCACCGGCAACAGACGATTACGCAGGAAACCGAACTCTTGAGTGAAAATGCTGGTGCCAAGCAATAACTGCGCGGTGCGAATCCGGCCCTGAGCGCCATGTAGAATCCATCCGCCTTGGCCGTCTCGCTCCAAGCGCTGGATCGGTGATTCCTCAAGCAGCTCGACATTACTCGGCAGTGAGCGGCCCAGGCCATTGACCAGCGCTGCCGGCTGCATCAAGTAGCAACCAGGGGTGTAGATCGCACCACTGTAATGGCTGCTGCCAACCACCTGAGCCAACTCCGCGCGTTCGACCCGACGGAACGGCTCACCGAGCTCGCTCATCAAGTGTTCGAAATGATCCAGATAAGCCAGGCCGCGAGGACCTACCGCGCCTTGATACTTGCCGGCATGGGACCATTGGCAATCGATTCCATGGGTTTGAATCAATCCCTGCAACTGGGCGATGGCAGCGCGATTGAGTGCGAGCAAACGCTGTTTGTGCGCCGGGTCCGGATGTTCCAATGCAAATTTGTGTGGCAGGTCGATGACAAAACCCGAGTTGCGTCCAGAGGCACCATAAGCGACGCGCTGGGCATCGACCAGCAGGATTCGGGCCTCAGGACAGAGCTCGGCCAATCGGCGGGCCGCGGCCAAGCCAGCGAAGCCGGCGCCGATCACGGTGTAGTCGGCGCGCTGTTCACCCTCCAACCGCCTGCAAGGTGGTTGCTCAGGCAAGGCGGCATACCAGCCACAGCTGGCATCGTCATGGGGAAGGTTGATTGTATTTTTCATGGTGCTGCCCTCAGGCCATGGCCCGTTGAGCGTTCTGACAGGACTGCAGCAATGTATTGCGCTGCAATTGTGCTTGGCGACCGAGCAGGACAAACCCGCAAAGTGCCCCCTCGATGTCGTAATAACTGGCGCTTAGGCCATCGGCAGTCGGCGTGCATTGCCACTCCCCGGCGACGCCGACGGCAGGTGGAAGCAGGCACAGTGGCGCCGCCGGGGTCTTCACGGTGACTGGCATCAATGGATAGCTGACGTTGGTAGGCTGGCCGAGCAAGGTCTTGCACAGTGCCTGAATACCTTGGTTGATGGGTGCCAGGTACGGGAGCAATTGGCCGTCGATTTCGATGCAGTCGCCCAGGGCATAAATGCCCGGTTGCGAAGTCTGCAGTTGGGCGTCCACTTGAATGCCGCGACCAACGACGACCCCGGCGGTCTCGGCCAGGCTCAGGTTGGGACGCAAACCCACGGCGGACAACACCAGGTCGGCTTCAAGGCTTTGGCCATCGGCCAGGGTCAGGTGATAGCCGTCTTCAGTCTGCTCAATACGTTTCAGGGTGTTCTCCAGATACCAGCTCACCCCCAGCTCGCTCAAGGCGAATTGCAGCCGCCGTCCGGCCTGCGCCGGCAGCAGACGCTCCATCGGCCAATGGCCGAGGCCAATGACGCTGACGGCAAAGCCACTGCCTGCCAAATCGTTGGCGAACTCACAGCCGATCAGGCCGTCACCCAGGATTGCCACTCGCCGCACGCCCACCAGGCGTTCACGCAAGCGCTGGTAATCGTGCAGATTGTTGACACTGAGTAATGCCGCAGTCTCACCCTCGATCGGCAATCGGATGCTCTGCGCACCGCTGGCCAGTACCAATTGGCCATACTCCATCTCACCGAAATTGGTGTGCAGGCGCTGCCTCGCGCTGTCGATACGCGTCACCGTACAGTGCGGATAGACGCGGATATTCAAGCGCTTTTCGATCGCCAGCGGCGCCTCACCGGACAATGCCTCAGCGCTCTTGCCCTGTGCCAGGCCAATGGACAGCGCTGGCTTGGAATACAAGTGGCCAGACTCTTGAGTCAGCACGCGGATCTCGACCTTGGGGTCGACCTTGCGCAACGCCTGGGCCAGACCGTAACCGGCATAGCCACTGCCGATGATGACGATCGGCTGACGTGGCAGTGTGGCCGGTGGCGGCGATTGCAGCTGCACTGCAGGCACTACCGGCGCACTGACGGCAGCGGTTACCGGCTCACTGATATCCAACATCTCGAAATCGCTTTTGCCGACGCCACACTCGGGGCATTTCCAGTCTTCTGGCACATCCTCCCAACGCGTGCCAGCGATGATGCCGTCCTGCGGCCAACCGAGGGCCTCGTCGTAGATCAGCCCACAGACCACACAAAGCCAAGTCTTGAACATGTTGCTCACTCCCCTGCTACGCGGATCGCCACGTTCTTGGTACGCACGTAGCTGTACAAGGCCTCCTGCCCTTTTTCCCGGCCAAAACCGGACAGGCCGACACCGCCAAACGGGGTTTCAATTCCACCGGCATACCACTCGTTCACAAACACTTGGCCAGCTTTCAGGCGACGGGTGCAACGCATGGCGCGACTGATGTCCTGGGTGAACACACCCGCGACCAGGCCAAAAGCGGTTCCATTGGCGATCGCGATCGCCTCTTCTTCGCTGTCGAACGGGATCACCGCCAACACAGGACCGAAGACCTCTTCCTGGGCGATGCACATATCGGGGCTCACGTCGCGGAACACGGTCGGCCGCATAAAGTACCCGGCACGGTCACTGAACCCCTCACCGCCAGTGGCCGCTACTGCGCCCTCTTCAATGGCGCGCCGACACAAAGCTTCGATCCCTGCCAGTTGCCCGGCACTGACCACTGGTGTGAGGTCGGGGTTGTCGTGGCCGACGCCCACGCTAAGACCTTCGGCCAAGGCGACAACAGACTCGACGACCTCTTCATAAATTTCACGCTGCACCAGCAGGCGCGACATGGCAGAGCACACCTGTCCGGCGTTGAAGAAAATACCGCCCTTGACGCTGGCAAGCAGTTGTTCGCGATCCGCATCGGCGAAAGCAATCGCGGCCGACTTGCCACCCAACTCCATAACGCTGGGGATGGCATGTTCGGCGGCATCGCGCAGAATCGATTGACCGGTCGGCACTGAGCCGGTGAAGACAATCTGATCGACATCACGATGGCCAACCAGGTGCGCGCCAACCTCACGGCCACGACCGCAAATCAGGTTGACCGCGCCCTTAGGCAACCCGGCCTTGGCAACAGCGCGGATCAGCACGCACATCCCCAAAGGCGACAGCTCGGGCGATTTGATCACCACCGCATTGCCAGCCGCCAACGCCGGTGCAAGCGAGCGGGCACAGATCGAAACCGGGAAGTTCCACGGTACGATTTGCGCGGACACGCCCATCGGGTCATACAGGGTGAAATCCATGTAGCCATTGCCCAATGGAATCGAAGTGCCTTCGATCTTGTCAGCCATGCCTGCGTAGTATTCGAAGTAGCGTGCAGCCTCGACGAACTCATCTTTGGCATCGTTGAGGCTCTTGCCGTTTTCCTGGCACAACACCCAGGCGCCCTCTTCGGCCACGGCGCGGATTTCTTCGGCAATGCGCAGCAACCAAGTGACCCGCTGCGCCGGACGAACGCGGGTCAACTCACCGCTATCGGCGCAACGACGAGCCGCCCGCACGGCATGCTCGGCATCATCGACAGTAGCCTGGGCGATAGTCGCCAGTGGCTGGCCGGTGCCTGGATTGTTCACCGACAGCTGCTGCGGGCTATCAAGCCATTCACCATCGATGTAATTGAGCCAATGGGATGCTATTGAATACATGCTCATTTCCTCAGGCGTCCGGTACGGTGGCTAGCAACTGACGCGCAGCCCACTGATGGAAAAAGTGCGTTGGAACGTCCATCTCTGGCGAGAAGGCACCACCTTTGTAACCAGGGGAGTGACGGCCTTTCTGCATGCCTTCGACCGAACTGATGTCTTCGGCAAATACCACTTTCCAGGATTCCAGAATGGCGTTACGGCAGGCGGCGTATTCATCACCCAGAGCCTCGTCCCCAACATAGAACAGGCGCAGGTGTTCAATGGTGCGACCCGGTGCTACGGGCTCCAATTGCATGGCGAACGCATGATCGGCCTGGATGCCGAGTAGTACGTTGGGGAAGAAAGCTACGTATTCGGCATTGCGAAGGCGGTCTTGTGGCCAGCTTGGAAATTTGGGCAAGTGCGTACCGGCCACATCGGACAGGTTGTAGGCATAGCTGCCTTGACCAGCGAAATGCTCGTCAAACAGGATGTTGTAGTGATCCTCCAGGCGCGAATACGAGTTCAGGCTCGGGTGCACCCACGGCAGGTGATAGGCTTCGCAGTAGTTCTCGACGGCCAACTTCCAATTGCAGTTGATATCCAATGTGGTCGCGTCATGACCCGGACGGCGGCGCAGCTGACTCATACCGTCCTCGCCAAGGAACTGCGTCCAGCGCGCGGTCAAGGGAGCAAGCATTTCTTCGAGCGGCTGTGCGTCACCCGACAGATTGATGAACACCATGTCCATCCAGATGGCGCTGTTGATTGCTTTCAAACCGTGCTTTTCGCAAGCAAAACGCTCGTCCTTGTGCTTATCAATACCGCCGACATGCGGAGTGCCACGCAAGGCACCATTGAGGTCATAAGTCCAGGAGTGGTAGGGACAACGAATAACGCCCTGTACTTCACCTTCTTCCTGCACCAGCTTCATGCCGCGGTGGCTGCAGACGTTATGGAAGACCTGCACCAGGCCTTCGCGGTTGCGCATCAGCAGCAATGGCAGCCCCATGAAGTCGACAGGCTTGACCGAGCCGTTCTTGGTCAGGTCGCTGGCGAACCCGACACACGCCCAGGTCTTACCCATCACCTGGTCGCGTTCCAATTCGAAGTAGTGATGATTGGTATAGAACTCGTTGCTCAACCCGGTGGCTTGATGAATCGGGTTAAGTACAGTTTCCAGATGATGCACAGGAATTTGTTGCAAGGCGGTATTGCTCATTATTGTTTTCCCCTGCTGGGCACGGTGTGAAATGTTCGGCAGGCTCACTGGCCATCGTCCGTTGGCAGTGAGTTTCGAGAAATAGAGCATTGTTCGACAAACGATATTTACGTCACCATTTATGACTTTTAATCATCAATTCAAACACGCCAGATTCATGCATCAGAGCGACACACGGGCTTTCAAAAGATCGTCGATCAACGCTTTCAGGCAGTGGGAATGGAGCAAATTTTGATGATGCACAAAGAGGGGGGAGGCAGTGGAGCCATAGTGCAACCGTGCCGCAGGCTGCCCACCTGCGGCATGTTTTATTTAAGAACGGTATCTACTCGCTGGAACCGAATTCTGAGTCACTTAGCGTCGTCGGTAACTGTTCGATCAACCAGGTGCGAAAATATTTAACACTTTGCCGCATCCTCCCCTGGCCCTTCGGCTCTAGCAGGCAGAATTGTGCGTCTGAACTCAATACTGTATCGATCGGCCGCACCAAAGCACCGGTTTGCAGGTGATTGTCGACCAGGTTCGACCAAGCCAAAGCGATACCCTGCCCACTGAGTGCCGATTGGATCAGCATGGAGTAACTGTTGATATTGATCCGGCGCCTTGGCTCAATGCTCTTTAGCCCGAGACGCTGGAACCACTCAGTCCAACCAATCCAGTCACGCTGCGGATCTTCTAACCATAACCAGGTGCAATCAGCCAATTGCTCAGGCGTTTTCAGCTCAGGGTATTTTGACAGGTAGCCCGGGCTGCAGACCGGGAACACCTCTTCCGAAAACAGTGGCGTTACCTGCATGTCTTGCGGTGGGGTTCGGCAGTAGTACAACGCCAAGTCACAATCGAGTCGTGAGAAGTCCTTTACTTGATCGTAGGCGATAATGCGCAGATCAATGTCTTCGTTATTGCTCTGAAACTCAGACACCTTGGGTAGCAACCAGAGTGAAGCCATCGCGGAACTGGTGGCCACTGTGACCTGCTGCGCGCCCTGCCAGTGGCGAATTTCACCTGTCGCATGGGCTACCTGCATTAGTGATGCTCGCACCGTTTCATAGTACTGGCTGGCGGTTGGGCTAAGGTGGATCGAGCGCGTGGTGCGCTCGAACAAAGTCTTTCCCAGATAGTTCTCGAGCAGACGCACTTGCCGACTGATCGCCCCTTGGGTGACATTCAGTTCCTGTGCTGCCAGCGTAAAACTCAAATGGCGCGCAGCCGCTTCAAATGCTACCAGACTGTTGAGTGGCGGTAGAGGATGGATTTTCATGCCGGCAAGGTCACATCTTTATTGTGATTTTATTGGACCATTCTAGTCCCTGCCACCCAACGATGACAGCGTAAAGTCGCGGCATACACCACGTGCTCAGCCAATATCTCTTCGCGTGCCAGTCCGGCAATGATGGCCGCCCGATTCGGGGACCTTCGGTTACTACCGTCATACAATTCTGCACGTTGGGCACGCTATCAATTTCTACCAGGGCACTCGAAGCAAGCGCCCATCATGCCGTAGGCCCCTTGTGCTGCCGGTTATAAGGATGGTGCGTGACGAAATCTTGCCGGCCGCCAGAAGTGCTGCAGCAACGGCCTCCCCCACAGGGACATGAAAAGCATCGCCGTCGATCAACCAGTACCGTGGTCCGGTCCGGGCGACGCTGGAATGGATGCAGTGTGGGCCGTGAATGATCCACCAGTCCGGGCAGCGGCGTACGTTTGCTCTGGGGGGGCATCGTGCAATTGCGCTAACTGAGTTTCCAGCGTGTCACCCCGCGCCTGCTGAGTAACTACACCACGCTGCGCTTCGGCCAGTTCCGCTGCTGCAACGCTCCCTCGCTTCGGCGCTTGCTTGGAGTGCTTGGTACATCTGGCCATTCAGGAGCTGGATGTAATCCAACTCCAAATTTGCGCACGGCCTAAAACGCCTTAACCTGCAATTGTCGTCAATGCGGGCGGAACGAACTCTACCGCTGGGGCACATCGCCTCACCTCCCGCGTTACCGCGGAAGACTCGGCGTGCACCAGCACTGCACGCTACAAGGTGTAGGAAATGCCAACTTGTACTGTTCGCGGCGCGCCCGGATAGGCATAGACGTTACCGAATGCGCCTTCTTCATAGTCACGATCAAACAGGTTTTTCACGTCAAGATTGAGCCGCACCTTGTCATTGATCTTGTAGAAGCTGAGCAAATCGACAACGGTGTAGCTGCCCATCGAAAACGCGGTGTTGGCGGTTTGCCCGGCGCGCTCGTCGACGTACTTGAGCCCGGTTCCCAAGCCCAACCCCTTGAGGGTGCCATCCTGGAACTCATACATATTCAACAGGCTGAAGCTGTTTTTCGGGATGTTCAGCAGGCGCGTGCCGGAGCGCAGCACGTTGTCTTTGGTCACTTCGGCATCGACATAGGCGTAGCCGCCAATCACGCGCCATTCGGGCGTGAGGTTGCCGGCAACGTTGAGGTCGAAACCACGGCTGCGCACCTCGCCGGCCGCAACGCTGAAGGTCGAATCAACAGGGTCGGTGGTCAAAACGTTGCGTTTCTCGATCTGATAGATCGCCGCATCGACACTCAACTGCTGATCCAGCGCTTCCCACTTGATACCCATTTCGTAAGACTTGCCCTTCTCCGGCGCAAACCCGCCGCCCTCGCGGCTTGCGCCGGTGTTGGGCTTAAAGGAGCGCGCAGTGTCGGCATAGACCGCCAATGTCTCGGTCAGGTCGTAGGTCACGCCGATGCGCGGGGTCACCGCGTTGTCACTGGCCTGCCAACTCTTGCCGCCCGGCACGAAGGTTTCGTAGTCATGTTCGAAGCGTTCGAAACGCGCCCCGGCCAGCACCTTCAATTTGTCGGTCAATGCCACCTGATCCTGCACGAACGCTGCATACGTCTTGAGGTTTTCCTTGTCATGAGTCGGCGTGCGAGTCAGCGCCGGACGCTGCTGGCCGTACACCGGGTCGAAGATGTCGATCGGGTACGCGCCGACCGCACCGCTGGAGCGTTGAATAATCGACTTGTAGTCGTAATCTTCGTACTCGATACCGGTGAGCAACGTGTGCTGCAAACCAGCGGTATCGAAATGGCCGGTCAGATTGAGTTGGGTGTCCTTGTCGGTCCACTCCAGCTTGCGATAGTTGAAGTTGCGCCCCAGGGTGCGGCCGTCATCGGCAATACCGTTGGCCTCGACCGCGTTGCCCTTGAGCGATCCGTCGAGCCACTGGAAACCGCCCCCCAGCGTCCAGTCGTCGTTGAGCATGTGTTCGAAACGCAGTTGCGCCATGTTGTTGTCGTTGTGCAATTTGCCAACGTCTTTTTCGCCGAAAAAGCTGTCGCGGGAGGCGGTGCCAATCTGTTTGGCGTAACGCGTAACGCCTCGATCCAGAGGCGCGTTGTTGCGCATGAAGTCGCCTTCGAAAATGAGCTTGGTCGCATCGGTTGCCTGCCACGTCAGCACCGGAGTGATACCGTAGCGTTCGGTTTCGACATGATCGCGGAAGGTGTCGCCGCCCTCGCCCACTACGTTCAGTCGATAGGCCAGGCGCCCTTCTTCGTCGAGCGGGCCGGAAGCGTCCAGCGTGCCGCGTTTCATGCCCTGATCGTTGAGTTGACTGCCCAGGGTGACGGTGCGCTCGGGCAACGGCTGTTTGGAAACCACGTTGAAGGTGCCGCCAGGATCACCCCGACCGTAGAGCATGGTGGCCGGGCCGCGCAGCACTTCGAGTCGCTCAATCGTGTTGGCATCCGGCATGTTCGGATAGCCACGGTTGATCGGAAAACCGTTGCGATAAAACTCGCCAGTGGTGAAGCCTCGAACGGTAAACGTGGTCAGGCCCTGCCCACCGAAATTGTTCGCCCGCCCCACGCCCCCGGCGTAGTCCAGCGCTTCCTGCAAACGGGTGGCGCCCAGATCCTCGACTGCATCCTTCGAGACCACACTGATCGATTGCGGGGTTTCATGGATCGACGTGTCGGTACGCGTGGCGCTGGCCGAGCGCGTTGCCCGATAACCCTGAACCGGGCCGTCCGCCCTCTCGTAATTCGCAGTACCGATAACATCGGTTGCGTCCAGCTCAAGCGTTGAGGGAGCTACATCCGTTTGTTCAGCCCACGAGGAAGACGACAACGCTTGCAGTACACAAATGGAAAACAGGGTTCGACGCATGGAGAGGAAAACCTTAACGAATAGGCCAATACAGAGGGTGCAACCGCCAAAAACCAAGCGAGCATGCTATATAAAACCATTCGCAATTAACACTAATTCCCATTCACGCACGAAAAAATAGTTACCGAACAACTCATCACGTCATTCGGACAATTGCCGTTTGTGGCTTGGGTTTGCCGAGAGGTGCGCCGACACTGATGCGGCCCTCGACGCGGTCAAGGACGTCTGACTCAACATGGCCCCGGCGGGCTCGGTCAGCGGCCGGGGCTTTCTCGTCAATAAGCGTGGAAGGTCTTGCGTTGAGTCATGAACGCCGAGAGCGCCCTGCCCGACTCGGGGTTGTAGCGCTTAAGCGCCTTCGCCACATAACCGAGCCCTGTCTGGTCGGCATAGTAGGTCAACCCGCCCTTGTAACGCGGGAAGCGGTAGCCATGAACCCATACCAGATCGATATCAGCAGGGTGCTCCACAATATCGTTGTCGAGCAACCAGGCAGCCTCGTTGATCATCGCAAACAGGCAGCGTTCTTCGATTTCCTGATCAGAGATGCTACGGGGCGCAATATTCCATTGCTGGCGATGCTGCTCCAACAATTGCGCCAGCCATGAATCCGGCACAGCCTGGCGGCTGCCCGGCGCATAGCAATAAAACCCAAGCCCGGTTTTTTGCCCATGCCGTCCTGCCGCATACAATTTATCGATCCAATCGCAGCGTTGCTCACGCTCGCTCAGCTCCAACAGACGCCCCTGGCGGTTGCGCCAGGCGACATCCACACCGGCCATATCACGCAGTTCAAAGGGGCCGATGGGGAAGCCAAACGCACGCATCACCCGGTCGACATGCGGCTGATATTTGAACCCCTCATCGCTGGCAACCAGTGCGGTCGCAAGAACAGAAACGTTTTACGTATCGATCAGGTATGTAACGCGAAGGCATTGATCTTTTAATGGGTGACGTTGCCGGATAGCATCCACATCGAACCCCATACTTCATTCAGCCAATCTCTCTCGAACCATCTCAAAAAAGGTCGTCAGGATGCGCCGGGAACTCTGTGCGCGCAGGCAAACCAGTGTCTCGGTGAAGCGTCGCTGACTATCGACGATAGGCAACCCGCGAAGCCGCGAGTCGAAGCCAAGCTCGGTCGCCGAGACAACACCTACGCCCATACCTATCGCCACGGCTTCGCGCGCGGCTTCACGGCCTTCCACTTCGATCGCCTTGCGGATGCGCAAGCCCGCGGTTGCCATCTCTTCCTCAAGGCACAGGCGCGTCACTGAGCCTTTTTCGCGCAGGACCAGCGGCGTGTCGTGCAGATCGCCAAGGCTGATGGATTCGCGTTGCGCCCAGGGATGGTCAAGCGCGACGAACGCGAGCATCGGATCGCTACGCAGGGGCAGCGACAGCAGTCGGTCGTCTTCGATATTGCGCCCCAGCAGAGCAATGTCGGCCTGATGGCCGAACAACCGCTGCAACACTTCATCGGTATTGGCGGTTTCAATCTTCACATCGATACCGGGATAACGACTGCAAAAGCGTGCGACATAGGGCAGCACATGCACCGGCGCATCCACAGCGAGGTTCAAGGTTCCCGTGGACAGGGTGCGGTAGTCCATCAGCATGTCGTGGGCATCGACACTGATATCAAACAAGCGCCGGGTCAGGCCGAACAACCGCTCGCCCACTTCAGTCAGGCGTACCAGACGCTTGTCGCGGTAGAACACCATCACCCCGTAGTAATCCTCAAGCTTGCGAACCTGGTCGGACACCGCCGGTTGAGACAGGCAGAGCTGCTCTGCCGCGCGGGTAAAACTTCCGTTGATAGCGACAGCGTGGAACGCCTTGAGTTGAGTATGGGAAATCGTCATCGGGGAAGCCTCAGCATAGGTTCAGCTTATTCATGCATACGTTAAATCGATTTTATTTATAAACGATGAACTGCAAGCATGGTTTTCACAAGCCCCGACCAGTGTTCGAACACTGCGCCCTCCTATCAACCTGGGAATGCTTAATGGAAATCGAACGTTTCACAGCCGTAACACGCCGCTCGGACATGGTCCGGTACGACAACCACCTCTACATCGGAGGCCAGGTTGCCAGCGACCTCAGGGGCGATATCGAGGAACAGACCCACGAGGTGCTCGCCGGTATCGAGCAGCTATTGCTCAGTGCCGGCAGCAGCCGCAAGCAGGTGCTTTCGGTGCGTATCCTGCTCGCCCATCGCGAGGACTATGCAGGGCTCAACAAAGTCTGGGACGCGTTCTTTCCCGAAGGCCATGCCCCCACACGAGCTTGCACCCTGGCGGATTTGATCGACCCCGGTTGGCGCGTGGAAATGATCGTGGTCGCCGCATGCGGCTGATTGCTTCCTGAAACCCTGCCCTCAAACCGCTCCAACGGAGATGACCTCATGCGCCCCTACTGGCTCGATCAGGCCCTTAAAACTCAACCCGACTCGCCCTGCCCGCCGCTGCGGCAGAACACCCGCGCCGATGTCTGCATTGTCGGTGGTGGTTACACCGGTTTGTGGACCGCGATCATGCTCAAAGAACAGAATCCCGAGCTGGACGTGGTCATCGTCGAAGCCGACATCTGCGGTGCCGGTGCCAGTGGGCGCAACGGCGGCTGCGCACTGTCCTGGTCGGCCAAGTACTTCACCCTGGAACGCTTGTTCGGCGTCGAGGAGGCAATACGCCTGGTCAAGGAATCGGAGCAGAGCATTTACGCCATCGGCAGCTTTTGCGAGAAGTACGCAGTTGATGCCGATTACCGTCTCGATGGCACGCTTTACACGGCAACTAACCGCGCTCAGGTCGGTTCGACCGACGGGGTGATCGCCGCGCTGGAGCGCAATGGCATCAACTCTTTCTCCAAATGCGCGCTAGCTGACGTACAGCGTATGGCGGGTTCAACCCGACACGTTGAAGGCTGGTTCTCGCCGGCGGCAGCCAGTGTGCAACCGGGCAAGCTGGTGCGTGGTCTGCGTCGAGTCGCAATGGAGTTGGGTGTGCGTATCTACGAAGGCTCGCCAATGACCGGTTTGGAAGAGGGGCTGCCCACCATCGTCAATACGCCGAACGGGAAAGTGACCTGCGATCGTGTCGTGTTGGCGATGAACGCCTGGATGGCCCGTGCCTTTCCACAGTTCTCGCGGTCGGTAGCCATCGTCTCCAGCGACATGATTATTACTGAGCCACGACCTGACCTGCTCGAGCGCATAGGCCTGACCAGCGGGGTCACCGTGCTCGACTCACGTATCTTCGTGCATTACTACCACAACACTCCGGACGGCCGGATCATGCTCGGTAAAGGTGGCAATACCTTCGCTTACGGCGGGCGCATCCTGCCCGTATTCGACCAGCCTTCGCCCTACAAAGGATTGTTGCGCAACACCCTTGCGGAGTTCTTCCCGGACTTTGCCGATGTCGGCATCGCCGCCACCTGGAATGGCCCGTCCGATCGCTCCGTCACCGGGCTACCGTTCTTCGGTCGCATGGGCGCTAGCGGCAACATCTTTTATGGCTTCGGCTATTCCGGCAGCGGCGTCGGTCCGTGTCATATGGGAGGGAAAATCCTCTCATCGCTGGTGTTGGGGATGGACAACCCATGGACACGCTCGCCGCTGGTGCAAGGTCCACTCGGCCATTTTCCACCGGAGCCGATCCGTTACCTGGGCTCGCTGATGGTGCGCAACGCCATTCGCCGTAAGGAGCATGCCGAGGACCACAACCTGCGCCCCCGTCGACTGGATGTGCGTCTGGCGAAGTTCGCCGCGGCGGCTGGCAAGTCAGACAAGGGCTAACGCCTCCATCACGCAGCGAAAACATTACGCTTGCCACTAAAAACCGCCTGGCCATTGGCCGGGCGGTTTTTTTGTTTACAACACAGATGCGTCGCGCCGCCCAGTGGCCTTGATCGCCCAGGGCGCGGCGATCTGAACCGGATAACCATGGAATCGCGATAATAGAGCGCGAGATCCAACGTGCTCACTTATAAGCTCAGCTTGTTATTGACATGTGATAAATCGATTTCAGTTATTTCTAGGCGAGTGTTTTTATTGGCCCATGCATCACTCCTTACAAAAACAACACCGCCGGAGAAGATCATGACCAAAGCTGAATTCCCGACCACACAAGCGCTGGCTACGCCAGCCTTGGGTGAACCTTACCTGCTGACGCCAGGCCCGTTGACCACGTCCAAAGCCACCAAGGAAGCGATGCTGCGCGACTGGGGTTCATGGGATGTTTCCTTCAATCAAGTCACTGCTGAAGTTCGCCAGAACTTGCTCAGCATGGCAGGCATAAAGGACGACAGCTTCGTCTGCGTGCCTTTGCAAGGCAGCGGCAGCTATTCGGTGGAGGCTGCTTTAGCCACTGCCATCCCTAGAGACGGCAAAGCGCTTGTATTAATGAATGGCGCCTATGGTCAACGCGCCACCAAGACCCTGGAGTATCTGGGTCGCGCGTTTATCACCCTGGACAAAGGGGATTACTTGCCGCCCCAGCCCGAGGAAGTGGACGCCCTGCTCAGGGATAACCCGGACGTCACCAACGTCTTCCTCGTCCATTGCGAAACCAGCTCCGGCATTCTCAATCCGCTGCGCCAAATTGCCGATGTGGTTAAAGCGCATGGCAAGAGTCTGATCATCGATGCGATGAGCTCCTTCGGAGCGGTGCCATTGACGGTCGATGAAATACCTTTCGACGTGGTGGTGTCTTCTGCCAACAAATGCATCGAGGGTATTCCGGGGTTCGGTTTCGTTATCATCCGTCGCTCCGTGATCGAGGCCGCCAAAGGCCGCGCCAATTCACTCAGCCTCGACCTTTACGAGCAGTGGGTTTACATGGAGCGCACTGGCCAATGGCGTTTCACGCCACCGACCCACAGCGTGGTAGCGTTCCATAAAGCCTTGGAGCAACACACTGCCGAAGGCGGCGTGCATGGCCGGTTGGCGCGCTACACCCGCAATCGCGATGTACTCGTCACCGGCATGCGCGAACTTGGCTTTAGAACATTGCTTGAGGACCGTTGGCTGTCGCCAATCATCACCACGTTCTTCAGTCCAGAACATCCAAATTTTGAGTTCAAACGGTTCTACGATGAACTCAAAGCCCGTCAGTTCATCATCTACCCCGGCAAACTGACGGTAGCCGAAAGTTTCCGTATTGGCTGTATCGGCCAGATCGACGAATACATCGTCCACCAGTTGCTGCGCGCCATCGCCGACAGTCTTGTAGCGATGAACGTCGACATGCAACAGCCGACAGGCTGACCGCCCCTTTAAAGGTTCTTGTCAATTCGAGCACAGGTGCAATGGGTAGCACCTTTGGACAGGGATCTTTTTTTAAAACATGGATCCGGTGACTTATCGCTAGGCAATGCCGAGCAGCAGTCAGTGACCGTGGCAATTTAAAACTTAAAGCCTGATGCCATTCACTGCCATCTAATCGATGTCGTGTGCGTGGACAGATTTTCTGTACCGAAAACAAAAACAATTACTTTGCGCTTTCTGGCACCACATACGGGATCAGAACACCATGAACAAGAATGCTACAAGTCCTCTCGCAACCGGCTGGAAATCGCTCCAGCGCTGGCGCGTGCAAATTTTCCTCATCACCTGGGTGGCCTATGCCGCCTTCTACTTTACCCGCAAGGCGTTTTCTGTCGCCAAACTGGGTATTGGCGAAGACCCGAACTTCATCCTCGAAAAGTCCATGATGGCCAATCTGGATGCCCTCTACCTTACCGCGTATGCAGTAGGACAGTTTCTTTGGGGCAACTTCTCTGACCGCTTCGGCCCGAGGGTCGTGGTACTTAGCGGGCTCGTCATTTCCGCGTTAGCTGCGCTACTTATGGGCACTTACGCCACCTTACCGATTTTCGCCTCCTGCATGTTAATCCAGGGCCTGGCTCAGTCCACCGGTTGGTCTGGCCTGTGCAAGAACGTCGGTAGTTTTTTCAGCACTGGCGAACGCGGCCGCGTACTGGGTTACTGGAGCACCTGCTACGCCTTCGGGGGTCTGGTAGCAACACCGTTTGCCGGTTGGTGGGCTTATAACCAGTACCATGACTGGCGCATAGCGTTCATCAGCAGCGCCGTGGTGGTACTGGTTGTAGCGGTATTGTTCTTTTTCCTGCAGCGCAACCAGCCAGAAGATGTCGGCCTGCCTCCCGTCGAGATCGAAATAGAACCCGTCAGCAAGGTCGCAGTTCCGCGCGAAAGTATGTGGGCTGGCTTGCGCACGGTGATGAAAAATCGAACTGTGCTGGTGCTTGGCCTCGCGTATTTCATGCTCAAGCCAGCGCGCTACGCGATCCTCCTGTGGGGGCCAGTCATTATCTACGAACGGATGCCCGAGATTGGCAAAGTGGCATCCGCAATCGTTCCAACGGCTTTTGAACTAGCGGGTCTGGCAGGTCCGATCCTCATCGGTATCGCATCAGACAAGTACTTCGGTGCTCGTCGTATGCCGGCCTGTGTCCTTAGCCTGGTTCTTCTCACCATTTGCCTTGCGCTGTTCGTCCCCGCCATGCAGAGCGGAAGTCTTTACATGGTGGTTGGCCTGCTATTCATGATGGGCCTGACACTCTACGGGCCGGATTCGATGATGAGCGGCTCGGCTGCCATTGATTTCGGCAGTAAGGACGGTGCGGCCTCCGCCGCAGGTTTCGTCAACGGTTGCGGTTCGATAGGGGCGGTCCTCGGCGGCCTGTTACCCGGATATTTCGACACCACCACCATATTCCTGGTGTTCACCGTCGCGGCGCTGCTGGCCAGTTTGATGTTGATTCCATTTTGGAACAGTCGCCCGAAAACGGTGGAAAGCAAGGAGCTGGCCTCAACTCCGGTGCAACCGGTCATTGTCGGCACCAACTCCTGAACCCGAATCAATCACTCACCCATTACTGGAGCAATCATCATGGACTACAAACAACCTTCCCAACTGCAAGCTGTGGTTCTGGACTGGGCGGGCACCGTCGTTGATTTCGGTTCTTTCGCACCGACCCAGATTTTCGTCGAAGCCTTTGCCGAGTTCGGCGTTGCGGTTTCCCTGCAAGAAGCTCGCGGACCGATGGGCATGGGCAAGTGGGACCACATCCGCACGCTGTGCAACGAGCCACAGATTGCCGACCGCTACCATGCCGCCTTCGGTCGGTTGCCAACCGATGATGATGTCACCGCCCTATACGAACGCTTCATGCCGCTGCAGATCGAAAAGATCGCGCTGCACTCGGCGCTGATTCCTGGTGCGCTCGACACCATCAACGGCTTGCGCGACAAGGGCCTGAAAATCGGTTCCTGCTCAGGCTACCCGGCTGTGGTCATGGAGAAAGTCGTAGAGCTGGCACGCAAGAACGGTTATGTCACCGACCACGTGGTGGCGACTGACGAAGTGCCCAATGGACGCCCGCACCCTGCTCAAGCCTTGGCCAACGTGATTGCGCTGGGGATTAGCGACGTCGCCGCGTGCGTAAAGGTCGATGACACCTGGCCCGGCATTCTGGAAGGTCGTAGTGCGGGCATGTGGACCGTGGCGCTGACCTGCTCCGGCAATGCATTGGGCCTGACCTATGAAGAGTTCAAGGATTTATCCCTGGAGGAATTGGCCGAGGAACGCGCGCGCATCGTCAAGATGTTCGAAGGTTCCCGCCCGCACTACCTGATCGACACCATCGTTGATTTGCCGGCGGTCATCGAAGACATCAATGCCCGTCTGGCACGTGGCGAAACCCCTCAGGGCTCTTGAGCCTGTAGCGCTTGTGCAACTGACAGTGGCCGTCCCAAGGACGGCCACAACCAAAAACTACAAGAGAACGCCATCATGAACTACGCCCACCCTGGTACTCCCGGTGCCATCGTATCCTTCAAGTCCCGTTACGGTAACTACATCGGCGGCGAGTTCGTCGCGCCTGTCAAAGGTCAGTACTTCACCAATACCTCGCCAGTGAATGGCCAACCGATTGCCGAATT
>NZ_VIUJ01000025.1:15123-93709 GCF_007993905.1 Pseudomonas sp. SJZ077 | reverse complement strand
CGGGAAAAGACTCTTCTTTCTTTCATGGAACCTCCAAATTGGCGAAATCATATCGCCCTTAAGAGGTGTCCGGAATTATTAGGCCAGATCAGCCTCGCTCCTACAGGGTTTGTGTCGGACACAACGGGTGTGATCAACACAAAACCTGTAGGAGCGAGGCTTGCCCGCGAAGCACTTAATGTTCAGCCGCCAAAAGCGTCTTTCAGAAACCCCGGCGCAATGTAGCGCTGATAATGCGCCTCAGAGAGCAAAAAGAATTCCCGATCAATGGCGTCACGCAATTCCGGCAGGTTCCAGTCGCGAAACTCCGGCATCAGCACCATCCCGTAGGCTTCCAGGTTATTGATGACCCGCGCACCACGGGCGATCAGCTGATAAGCCCAGCAATACTCGGATTGATGCGGCACAAAGCGGATCTTGCGCTGCTCCAGTTGCAAGCGCAGGCGCTGCGGGTCGAAAATTTCCAGCTTGCTGGCCATCACCTGGGACAACAACTGCTCAAGACGCAGCCATACCGCGCGCTTTTCCTCCTCGTTGTAACCATTCCAGTTGATCACTTCATGGTGGAAACGCTTGCAGCCACGGCACACCAGATCACCGTAAACAGTGGAACAGAGGCCGACGCAGGGGGTCTTGATGGTCTGATTGGGCATAGGTCAGGAGGACACGGGAAAGCAGAACAGGCCGGCATGTTAGCCCTTTGTCTAACATTGATCACCCCTCAATCTTGAGGGGCCAACTTACCTTTAATTTTTTTTTGCCGTAGAATCAGCCAGCCTTTTAAGGCGCCAATGTCCGTTAGAAGCTGTTTTCAAAGCGTCACGAGCACAGTCGTTCCTTCAGAGCGGAGTTGGCGAAGGGTTTTTCCAGCGGGGAAAAGCTCTACGCCAACCCTCATCAGCTCCCCGTTCTGCAGGCGTAAAACTTTGAAAGCAGCTTCTGTAAGGAATTGTCGGTAATTCTGGCTAAGTGGCCCACAACGCCACGCAGCGCATGAGTACGGCAATTTCGGGATGAGCGTCCCGGACACCCATTTGGGACCACTGATGAGGGTAATAACTGTGCTTGAAGCCTACCGCAAACATATCGAAGAGCGTGCAGCACTGGGTATCGTTCCCCAGCCGCTAAACGCCGAACAAACTGCAGGCCTGGTCGAGCTGCTGAAGAATCCCCCGGCTGGCGAAGAAGCTTTCCTCGTTGACCTGATCACCAATCGCATTCCGCCAGGCGTGGACGAAGCAGCCTATGTAAAGGCCGGTTTCCTGTCTGCCCTCGCCAAAGGCGAAGCAACCTCCCCTCTGATCGACAAGAAACGCGCTGTTGAACTGCTCGGCACCATGCAGGGCGGCTACAACATCGTGACTCTGGTCAATCTGCTGGACGACGCCGAACTGGCGCCAGTCGCTGCCAAAGAACTCAAGCACACCCTGCTGATGTTCGACGCGTTCCACGACGTCGCTGAAAAAGCCAAGAACGGCAACGTACACGCTAAAGGCGTGCTGCAATCCTGGGCTGACGGCGAGTGGTTCAAGAACCGCCCTGTGCTGGCCGACAAGATCAGCCTGCGCGTGTTCAAGGTCACCGGCGAAACCAACACCGACGACCTGTCCCCTGCTCCGGACGCCTGGTCCCGCCCGGACATCCCGCTGCACGCCCTCGCCATGCTGAAAATGGCCCGTGAAGGCATCGTGCCTGACGCCCAGGGCGTCACCGGTCCGATGAAGCAGATCGAAGAAATGCGCGGTCAAGGCTTCCCGATCGCCTACGTCGGTGACGTGGTCGGTACCGGTTCTTCGCGTAAGTCCGCCACCAACTCGGTGCTGTGGTTCTTCGGTGACGACGTGCCTTTCGTGCCGAACAAGCGTGCCGGCGGTTTCTGCTTCGGCAGCAAAATCGCTCCGATCTTCTACAACACCATGGAAGATGCCGGCGCACTGCCAATCGAATTCGACGTGACCAACATGCACATGGGCGACGTGATCGACCTGTACCCGCATGCTGGCAAAGTCTGCAAACACGGCACTGACGAAGTCCTGACCACCTTCGAAATGAAGACCCCGGTACTGTTGGACGAAGTTCGTGCTGGCGGCCGTATTCCGCTGATCATCGGTCGCGGCCTGACCGACAAGGCACGTGCCGAACTGGGCCTGGGCCCTACCGATCTGTTCAAGCTGCCTGAAGCGCCTGTCGATACTGGCAAAGGCTTCACCCTGGCACAGAAAATGGTCGGCAAGGCGTGCGGTCTGCCAGAAGGCAAAGGCGTTCGTCCTGGCACCTACTGCGAACCGAAGATGACCACCGTCGGTTCTCAGGACACCACCGGTCCTATGACCCGTGACGAACTGAAAGACCTGGCGTGCCTGGGCTTCTCGACCGATCTGGTGATGCAGTCCTTCTGCCACACCGCGGCCTATCCAAAGCCGATCGACGTGACCACCCACCACACCCTGCCAGACTTCATCATGACCCGCGGCGGCGTTTCCCTGCGTCCGGGCGACGGCATCATCCACAGCTGGCTGAACCGCATGCTGCTGCCGGACACTGTCGGTACCGGTGGTGACTCGCACACCCGTTTCCCGATGGGCATTTCGTTCCCGGCCGGTTCTGGCCTGGTAGCGTTCGCCGCCGCCACTGGCGTCATGCCGCTGGACATGCCGGAATCGATCCTGGTGCGCTTCAAAGGCAAAATGCAACCGGGCGTCACCCTGCGTGACCTGGTTCACGCCATTCCTTACTTCGCGATTCAGGCTGGCCTGTTGACCGTCGAGAAGAAAGGCAAGAAGAACGCATTCTCCGGTCGCATCCTGGAAATCGAAGGCCTGGACAACCTGAGCATCGAACAAGCTTTCGAGCTGTCCGACGCCTCGGCTGAACGTTCGGCTGCCGGTTGCACCATCAAGCTGTCGAAAGAATCCATCACCGAGTACCTGAACTCCAACATCACCCTGCTGCGCTGGATGATCGGTGAAGGCTACGGCGATGCGCGTACCCTGGAACGTCGTGCTCAAGCGATGGAAGCCTGGGTTGCCAACCCTGAGCTGATGGTTGCCGATGCTGACGCCGAATACGCTGAAATCATCGAAATCGACCTGGCCGACATCAAAGAGCCTGTGCTCTGCGCGCCAAACGATCCGGACGACGCCCGTCTGCTGTCCAGCGTTGCTGGCGAGAAGATCGACGAAGTGTTCATCGGTTCGTGCATGACCAACATCGGTCACTTCCGCGCTGCCGGTAAACTGCTGGATCAGGTCAAAGGTCAGCTTCCAACCCGTCTGTGGCTGTCGCCGCCGACCAAAATGGACGCTCACCAGCTGACCGAAGAAGGCTACTACGGCATCTACGGCAAGGCCGGCGCTCGCATGGAAATGCCAGGCTGCTCGCTGTGCATGGGTAACCAGGCACGTGTAGAGCCGAACTCCACCGTGGTGTCGACATCGACCCGTAACTTCCCGAACCGTCTGGGTGACGGCGCGAACGTCTACCTGGCCTCGGCCGAGCTGGCGTCCGTTGCTTCCATCCTGGGTCGCCTGCCGACCGTCGAGGAGTACATGGAATATGCTGGCAAGATCGACAGCATGGCGGCCGACGTTTACCGCTACCTGTCCTTCGACCAGATCGCCGAGTTCCGTGAAGCTGCTGCGAACGCCAACATCCCGGTCGTTCAAGCCTAACGCTGCAACGCAATAAAAAACGCCGCCCATCGTGAGATGAGCGGCGTTTTTTTATGCCCGCAGCCCGCTACCACAGGAGTTATGTGGATGGCTTGAGGGCTTGTTGCACCGCGCCGTCGACGCTCAGGCCACTCAGAATCACCTGCTCCATTTCCTGCGTCGGTAACCGTGCGAGCACCGCTTTGGCTTCGTGCTTGAGCCGCGCCAGGATCAACAGCATGTCCAGCGCCCGCACCTGCATAAAGAACGCTTCCAGCGCTTCGATACTGGTGCCGTCCAGATCGGGGGATTCTTCCAGGCTGAGAATGATCGTATGCACCGGCGGCTCCGCGTGCCGGGCCAGGTGCAGCGCGCCACTCAGAATGCGCTCCACGTTCGCGAAAAACAGCGCCTCGCTGGGCCTCACGATCAGCACGCCGGGGATTGCCCGGGCATCGGGATGGCGCTGCAGGTCAACATAATCATGGCCGTTACCCATTTGCCCCAGCACTTGAATATCCGCCGAAGACATCTGCTTGAGCATCAGCACCACGCTGATCACCACCGCCACCAGCAAGCCGTCCAGCACGCCAAGCACCAACACGGCGGCCACCGCGCAGATCACCAGCAAGCGGTCGCGACGCCAGATGAAATACCGACCCAATGGCTGCAGGCTCAAGCCGCGCGCCAGTGCATGAATGACGATGGCCGCCAGCACCGGTTCTGGCGTCAAGGCAATCCAGGGCAACACGGTCAAGACAATCAGCAACACCACCCCCGCCGCAACCACACCGGCCAGGCGTGAACCGGCACCGGCCGCCTCATTGGCCGACGTCGCGGAGTAACCGGCGCCGCTCGGCATGCCGTGGAACAGGCCTGACAGCAGATTGGCCGCCCCGAGGGCCAGCAGGTCGCGGTTCGAGGAAACCCGGTCGCCATGCTTGAGTGCAAACGAGGTAATCGATCCATAGGATTCGGCATACAGAATCATCACCATGGCAAACGCCAATTCCCCCAGGTGCAGCCAGTCGGCAAACGGCAGCACCGGCAGCCGGGGCACTTCAAGGCTCAGGTCGATCACACCGATCAGTTTCACTCCGTAGGCCGGCAGGTTCAGCCATTGGCCGGCGGCAATGCCGAGCGCCACCACCAGCAAGCCTCCCGGTAATCGCCGAAAACGTGCGCACACCCACAACACCAGCAGCGCCACCGCGGCGACCAGCAAGCCAACCCGATTCCACTGCGCCCACTGCTCCAGCAGTTGCGGCAGGAAACGGATCAGGTTGCCATTGCTCAAGTGCACGTCAACGATGCTCGCCAGTTGCTTGAGGATGATGGTCACGGCCAGGCCCAATGCAAAGCCGCGCAGTACCGGTTTGGCGATAAATGACGTCACGCGGCCAAGCTTGAACAGTCCGGCCAACAGGAAGAAACCACCCGTCACCAGCACCAGGCCGATCGCCAGCGTCATGCGCAGCCCCGAATCACCGTTGGCCAGCGTGGCGGTGGCGGCGGCCAGCACCGCTGCCGAAGATGAAGTCGCGGAAACAATGGCAAAACGGCTGGTGCCGAACAGTCCGTAGCACAGCAACCCGGCAAACAGCGCAATCACCCCGGCCTGGGGCGGCAACGCCGCAATGCTGGAATAGGCAACAGCCTCGGGCAACAACAAACCGGCAATCGACACACCGGCCATAACGTCGAGCCAGCGGTTGGGCGTATCGGCACGGGGTTGCACCGATGCGCCGGGGGCACCTGCCATAAAGCGTCTCCAGAGAAAGGGTCAATCTGCGGCAAACGGTCTACGACGCGCTGATGCAGCCGCAAGCTTAGCCGCTAATCCTGGGGGACGGGTGCGCTGGGTCAGGGGTGTGCGTTCTTCTACGCAATAAAAAACGCCGCCCATCGAAAGATGAGCAGCGTTTATTTATGCCTGATCGTTCCCTGATCGTTCCCCCGCCCCGCGTGGGAATGATCAAAGCAGTGCTCAGGCCGTCAGCGAATAGATCAACGCCGAAATCGCCACCAGCCCCACCGCCGTCACGAAGACGTTGGACGCCTGACCTCGGAAGCGCGCCATCGCCGGCACTTTGCGGATCGCGTACATCGGCATCAGGAACAGGATCGCGGCGATGATCGGGCCACCGAGGGTTTCGATCATGCCGAGAATGCTCGGGTTCAGGGTCGCGACAATCCAGCACACCACCAGCATGAACGCGGCGGTTATGCGGTCCAGGGTCTTCGGCGCCGGGCGTTTGCCGCTTTTTACGATCAAGCCTTTGAGGCCTTCGCTGGCGCCGATGTAGTGGCCCAGGAATGACTTGGAAATGGCCACGAACGCAATCAACGGCGCCGCAAAGGCAATGGTCGGGTTACTGAAGTGGTTGGCCAGGTACGACAGGATCGACAGATTCTGCGCCTTGGCTTCCGCCAGCTGCCCCGGCGACAGGGTCAGCACGCAGCTGAAGACGAAGAACAGCACCATCGCCACCATCAAGAGGTGGGCGCGGGAGAGGATCTGCGAACTGCGTTCTTCAGCGTGTTCGCCGTAACGACGCTTCTGGTCCACCGCGAACGCCGAAATGATCGGCGAGTGGTTGAACGAGAACACCATCACCGGAATGGCCAACCACAGCGTGTGCAGCAGCGCCGACGGTTCAGGCAGGGTCGACGCCGTGGCCAGGATGCCACCGTTCCAGTGCGGAATCAGGAACACCGCGAGAAACAGCAGCGCCACGATGAACGGGTACACCATCAGGCTCATGGCCTTGACGATCGCCTGCTCGCCACAACGCACCACCGCCAGCAGGCCGAGGATCAGCACCAGCGACAGCACGGCGCGCGGGGGCGGCATGATGTGCAGTTGATGTTCAAGGAAACTGCCCACAGTGTTGGTCAGGGCCACGCTGTAGATCAGCAGGATCGGGAAGATCGCGAAGAAGTACAGCAAGGTGATCAACGCACCGGCCTTGATGCCGAAGTGTTCCTCCACCACTTCGGTGATGTCCGCGCCTTCGCGGCCGGACAACACAAAGCGGGTCAGGCCACGGTGCGCATAAAAGGTCATCGGGAATGCCAGCACCGCCAGGATCAGCAACGGCCAGAAACCTCCCAGGCCCGCGTTGATCGGCAAAAACAGAGTACCGGCTCCGATGGCCGTGCCAAACAGGCCGAGCATCCAGGTGGTGTCATGGCGATTCCAGCTAGTGAGAGTCGCTGGTGTCGCCGCTACATAGCGTTCGTCGACGCTATTGGCCTGATCATTCATCCGGTGGGATCTCCGCATTCCGGTCATTTGCTACCCGGTCAGGACGAGTCGGAAAAATCCGACGGGCAGCGCCCTGGCCGAAACAGGGGCGCGATTGTCCGGGATTAATGAACAGAAGCAAAGACTTAGCTGAGGAGTGGTTGTGCGGATCAGATCCAGACCCAGTGGGCGCGTGCCTTTGTGGCGCTCTCCTACACTTGCTCCCGTGGCGCTCTTGCATCAAATTAAATAGATGTCTTGATAAATCTATTCGATGAAGGATTAGCGTCATGTAATTTCAAATCACCTACTGACCGGCAGCCCTCTTTTACGGAGACCTCCCATGCCACTCGTTCGCGTCGATATCAAAAAGAACCAGGACCCGACCTTCGCCAAGCGCATCGGCAAACTGATCTACGCTGCCATGCATGCCACCATTGGCGTCCCCGAGAACGATAACTTCCAGATCCTCGCCGAACACGACGAGAACCACTTCATCTTTGACCCCGTTTACATGGGCATCAATCGCACGGACAACCTGGTGATCATCCAGATCACCTTGCGGGAAGGCCGCACCCTCGAGCAGAAAAAACTGCTCTACAAGACCATCGCCGAAAGCCTCAACGCTGAACTGGGTGTTCGCCTGGAAGATGTCTTCATCAATCTGGTGGAAGGCAAACCCGAGAACTGGTCATTCGGCAATGGAATCGCTCAATACGCCAACTGATTGCCGCCACGCCTGGCGTTTTACAAGGTCTCGGAGGACATCTCTCAATCGGGATAGAAACATCCTTCGACCGGGCCGACTGTTGCCGCGAAAGTCATTCACTGACACGCGCTCGACAGTTCCTTATGATGCCAGTCATCTAAACACCTTCCCTACCTGTGAGCCGCCATGCCTCGAGTCTCTCGCAAACAAGCCGAACTCAACCGCGAGATCATCGTCGAAGCCGCCACGCGACTGTTTCGCGAGCGCGGCCTGCACGGGATCAGCGTCGTCGATGTAATGGGCGCGGCCGGGTTGACCCACGGCGGGTTCTACGGTCATTTCGACTCAAAGGAAGCGCTGGCGAAAGAGGCCTGCACCCGGGCGTTCACCCAGTCGATGGAACGCTGGAAGCAGAAAATCGACGCCAACGATAACCGCGTCTCGGCCCGCACGAGCATCATCGCGCCCTACCTGTCGGCGGCCAACCGCGATAACCCGGGCGAAAGCTGCCCGGTCACGGCGTTTGCCGGCGACATGTGCCATGAAACCGCCGAAAGCGGTTTGCACCAGACCTACACCCAGGGGCTGGAAGCGTTGTTGCAGATGCTCACCCCTTTGATGGGCTCGGATCAGCCCCAAGCCAATCGCCAGCAAGCCTTGGTGGATTATTCCTTGATGGTCGGCGCGCTGACCCTGGCTCGCGCCACGCGGGGGGATGAACTGTCTGATGAGATTCTAGACGCCGCCCGACATTTTCTGACCTCCCAAGGTGAATCAGTCTGATCAACGGCGTGTGCAATCCCCGGTCGTTGCTAAACTCCTCTGGAATCAGCAATCTGAAGCAACATTCGAGATCCGACATTCAATCCCCACAGGAGCTCAGCATGCCTGCAACCGTTCTGGTACTGGTTGAAACCATCAACGATTACTTGCCGATTCTCGAACATCAGGGCTTTCACCTGATTCTGGCCCCGACGCCGGCCGAGCGCGCCGCCGCCATCTCACGGCATGGCCCGCAGATTGATGCGGTACTGACTCGCGGTCCATTGGGCTTGTACGCCGATGAAATTGCCGCCCTGCCCAACCTCAAAATCATCTGCGTGATCGGTGCCGGTTACGAACACGTCGACCTGCAAGCCGCCGCCAACCGGGACATCACCGTCACCAATGGCGCCGGCGTCAACGCCTCTTCAGTGGCCGACCATGCCATGGCGATGTTGCTGGCGCTGGTTCGCGACATTCCCCGTTGCGACGCAGCAGTACGCCGCGGCGAGTGGCCGAAAATCATGCGCCCCTCCTTGGCCGGCAAGCGCCTGGGGATCCTCGGCCTCGGCGCGGTCGGCATGGCCATCGCCAAACGCGCCGCCGCCGGCTTCGACATGACCGTGAGTTACCACAACCGCCAGCATCGCAGCGACGTCCCCTATACCTTCTGCTCGACACCGACCGAACTGGCTCGTGCCTCGGACTTTTTGATCGTTGCCACCCCTGGCGGCCTGGGCACCAAACACCTGATCAATAAACACGTCCTTGATGCCTTGGGCCCCAAAGGGTTCGTCGTGAACATCGCCCGAGCCTCGGTGATCGCCACGGCAGACCTGGTCACTGCGCTTGAGCAACGACGCATTGCCGGTGCCGCCCTGGATGTGTTCGATGCCGAGCCTCACGTGCCGGAGGCACTCAAGGCGCTGACCAACGTGATCCTGACGCCGCATGTCGCAGGGTTGTCTCCGGAGGCAACGCAAGGCACCGTGGAGTTGGTGGGTCGTAACCTGGTGGCATTCTTCTCCGGCAGTCCCGTGTTGACGCCCATTGCCCTGCCGGCCTCACTGAGTAAGGTTGCGCCTTGAGGGTCATTCAAACAGGTGTATCAAAAGCAATGATTGCCCGGCAACACGCTCACCTATAAGGGCCGTTCGTGGTTGTGGGTGCCGGGTGCGCGCATTAGATTAGCCAATAATCGCAGGCCTCCAGAATAAGCAGAAGGGATAAGCATGGCGCTTACTGACCAGTCCACCCGTATCCGCACCGGCGAAGAACTCGATGCCAGCCTGATCGATCCGTACCTCAAGGCCCACATTCCGGGCTTGAGTGGCTTGCCTCAGATCAGCCAGTTTCCAGGCGGAGCGTCGAACCTGACCTACCTGCTGGAATACCCGGAGCAGGAGTTCGTCCTGCGTCGGCCGCCGTTTGGCCACAAAGCCAAGTCCGCACACGACATGGGCCGCGAATTTCGCATTCTCAATCAACTGCGCGACGGTTTTCCGTATTGCCCCAAGGCCTATGTGCACTGCACCGACGAATCGGTGATCGGCGCCGAGTTCTACGTGATGGAACGGGTCAACGGGATCATCCTGCGCTCGGAACTGCCACCGGAACTGGGCCTGGATTCGGCGAAAACCGAAGCCTTGTGCAAAAGCTTCATCGACAAGTTCGTTGAACTGCATCGTGTCGACTACAAGGCCTTTGGCCTGGGCGACCTGGGCAAGCCCGAAGGTTATGTGGCACGGCAGATCAAGGGCTGGAGCGATCGCTACGAAAAAGCCCTGACGCCGGACGCGCCAAAGTGGGAGGCGGTCAAGGCCTGGCTCAACGACAAGATGCCGGCCGACCACCCGACCTCCAGCATCGTCCACAACGACTACCGCTTCGACAACGTGATCCTCGACCCGAACAACCCGATGCAAATCATCGGCGTGCTCGACTGGGAACTCACCACCCTCGGCGACCCGCTGATGGACCTCGGCAACACCCTCGCCTACTGGATCGAAGCCACAGACCCGGCGCCGGTGCAACTGATGCGTCGCCAGCCGAGCCACGCTCCGGGCATGCTGACCCGTCGCGAATTCGTCGATTACTACGCCCAGCGCTCTGGCATCCAGATCGACAATTTCGACTTCTATTACACCTATGGCCTGTTCCGCCTGGCCGGCATCGTGCAGCAGATCTACTACCGTTTCTTCCACGGTCAGACCCAGGACAAACGCTTCGCGCAGTTCATTCACATGAACAAACTGCTGGAGCAGATGAGCCTGCAAGTCATCCAGAAATCTACGCTCTGATCGCGGCTTTAACTACATTCCGGGCCCTAATAACAAGGAAACCTCATGTCCAAGACTCACTTGTTCGACCTCGACGGCAAAATCGCCTTCGTCTCCGGCGCCAGCCGCGGTATCGGTGAGGCCATCGCCAAACTGTTGGCCCAGCAAGGCGCCCACGTCATCGTCTCGAGCCGCAAGCTCGACGGCTGCCAGCACGTGGCCGACGCCATCATCGCCGCCGGCGGCAAAGCCACCGCCGTCGCGTGCCACATCGGTGAAATGGAACAGATCAGCCAGGTCTTCGCCGGCATCAAGGAACAGTTCGGGCGCCTGGACATCCTGGTCAACAACGCCGCGACCAACCCGCAATTCTGCAACGTACTGGACACCGACCTAGGCGCTTTCCAGAAAACCGTCGACGTCAACATCCGTGGCTACTTCTTCATGTCGGTCGAAGCCGGCAAACTGATGCGCGAAAACGGTGGCGGCAGCATCATCAACGTCGCGTCGATCAATGGCATCTCTCCGGGCATCTTCCAGGGCATCTACTCGGTGACCAAGGCCGCCGTGATCAACATGACCAAGGTGTTCGCCAAGGAATGCGCGCAGTTCGGCATCCGCTGCAACGCCCTGCTGCCGGGCCTGACCGACACCAAGTTTGCGTCGGCATTGGTGAAGAACGACGCGATCCTGAAGACCGCGTTGCAGCAGATCCCGCTCAAGCGCGTAGCGGATCCGAGCGAGATGGCCGGCGCGGTGCTGTACCTCGCCAGCGATGCGTCGAGCTACACGACCGGGGTTTCGTTGAATGTGGATGGCGGATTCTTGTCCTGATTGACTGATCAGGATGAACAAAAGGCAGCCTCAGGGCTGCCTTTTGCCGAGCGGACTCCGGCTTACTTTTTACGCAATCGCACCCTCGTCACTCGTCGTTCTTCGACCTCCACAACGGTCATGCTCCACTCCTGCCAATCGAGCTTGTCGCCAATGACCGGCAGACGATCCAGCAAGCTCATGACCAACCCTGCGAGCGTCTGATAGTCATCAGTCGCTTTAGCCTGGAAGCCAATGTGTTCGCGAATTTGGCTGAGATTCAGCGCACCACTGACGAGGAAGCCTCCCTCCTCGACAACGATGTTCGGGCCTTCAATTTCACTGGCATCCGGCAGCTCACCCGCGATGGATTCGAGAATGTCGGTCATGGTCAAAATACCCATGAAGTCACCGAATTCGTTCACCACGAACGCGATGTGAGTCGACTCTTTGCGCATCTGTTCCAGTGCGTTGAGAATCGAGAAGTTGTCCAGCAAGTTGATGGCCTGGCGGGCAATGGTTTCCAGGTTGGGCTGGTGCCCGGCCAACAGCTCTTTGAGCAGCTCCTTCTTGTGGACGAACCCCAAAGGTTCATCAACGCGCCCACTGCGGATCAACGGCAATCGGGAGTACGGCGAGTGCATCAGCTGGGTGCGGATTTTTTCCGCAGAATCGGCCAGGTCAATATGGTCGATTTCCGCACGCGGAGTCATGACGCCGCGTATCGGGCGTTCCGCCAACTGCAGCACGCCACTGATCATGACGCGCTCCCGTCGATGGAAAACCTGCTCGGCCTCTGCACCTGACAGCATGTCTGCGATTTCCTCGCCGACTTCATCGGCCCCCAGCTTGTGGCCACCCAGCAAACGCAAAACGGCATGCGCGGTACGCTCACGCATAGGGCGATGACCTTGCACACTCTTCTTGCGGCGTGAGCGAGCCACCTGATTGAACAACTCGATCAGGATCGAGAAGCCGATCGCTGCGTAGAGATAGCCTTTCGGAATGTGGAAGCCAAGGCCCTCAGCGGTGAGGCTGAAGCCGATCATCATCAAGAAACCCAGGCAGAGCATGATGACGGTGGGGTGCCCGTTGACGAAATTGGTCAATGGCTTGCTTGCGATGATCATCAAGCCAATGGAGAAAATCACAGCGATCATCATGACCGACAAGTGCTCCACCATGCCCACGGCAGTGATCACAGCGTCCAGCGAGAAGACGGCATCCAGCACCACAATTTGCGCAACGATAGGCCAGAACATCGCATAGGCCGCATTGCCTGTGCGTTGTGTCACATGCCCTTCAAGTCGCTCATGCAATTCCATGGTGGCCTTGAACAACAAGAACACACCACCGAACAGCATGATCAAATCCCGGCCCGAGAACGTCTTGTCGAAGACCTCGAACAAAGGTTCGGTCAGGGTGACCATCCAGGAGATGCTCGCGAGCAAGCCAAGACGCATCAGCAATGCAAGGGACAGCCCGATGACACGCGCGCGATCTCGCTGCTCTGGCGGTAGCTTGTCAGCCAGGATGGCAATGAACACAAGGTTGTCGATGCCGAGCACCAGCTCCAGCACGATCAGGGTCAGCAGGCCAAGCCAGGCCGTGGGATCAGCAATCCATTCCATAGGAATTATTCAGTCTCTCGTAGAGTGGGGGCGAATGAGTGAATGGCAGAAACACACGAACGCCTGCTCGACGGAGCGGATGCGATGTTCAGGGCACATGGCGCAAGAAAGAAAGGTTTCACCGAGCGCAGGCAAGGAAGTGAACCCTTCGAGATGGCACGGTCAGTCCTGGAGAAGGACATCACTGAGCAACCTGCAGCCGGGATTTCGAGGTTAAGCGATATTAGAAAGCGAGACCTGCGCCGAATAGCGAAGGCCGAATGGATACAGGGTGTGGATTGAAAAAAGCGACTGGGAGGCTCCAGGAGGGTGTTCATATAGACCTGAAAGAAATGGGGGATGAGATCCTACAATGTTTCGGAGCGCCTCATACGAGACGAGTTATTTCAGAATCTGACAGAGTGGTAAAAGAGATCAGCAAGAGTGGTCCACCGAATATTCCACCAATGACTCGCCCCCTCACCTTCCAGCACCGCTTACTGAGCGCATAGCGTTGTTGCCATTTCGCTGATCCCATACATATAACGAATTATTATTCCACCAATTGCATTTTAAGAATTTATATTCCATAAATAGCGTCCCAACAACAAAAATCTCAAAAGGCCCCCAGCTATGCGCGAACTCGGTATCGGACTCATCGGCACAGGTTTCATGGGTCGGGCCCACGCCCTGGCCTTTCGCAATGTCAGCGCGGTGTTCGAGCTCCCGCTGAAGCTCAGGCTGGCGGCCCTCGCCGACGTCGATCCACATCGTGCACGGCACTGTGCCGACGCCTGGAGTTTCGAAACCGCTCACACCGACTGGCAACAGCTGATCGATGATCCCAAGGTCAATCTGGTCGCCATCACTACGCCCAATCACCTCCACTACCCCATGGCCATGGCCGCCCTCGCGGCGGGTAAAGCGGTGTATTGCGAGAAGCCTCTGGCGGTGAATCTGCAGCAAGCCAACGCGATGCGTCAGGCCGCCAACGCAGCGGGCATCGTGACGCGGGTGGGTTACAACTATCAGCACAACCCGATGATCGGGCTGGCCAGGGAGCTGATCGACAGCGGCAAACTGGGGCAGCTCATCAGTTTTCAGGGCGAATTCAGCGAAGACTTCATGGCCGATCCTGCTTCGCCGTGGTCGTGGCGCTGCGATGCCGATCACGCGGGCGGCGCGCTGGCGGATCTGGGCAGTCATTTACTGGCGATGGCGCGCTATCTGATGGGCGATGTCGAATCAGTGTGCGCCGACGCTCAAACCGTGCACCGGCAGCGTCCTGCGACGTCAGGCAGCCAGGAGCAACGGCCCATTGCAGTCGACGATCAGGTCCACGCGCTGCTGCGGTTTGCCAACGGCGCACGCGGTACGTTCAGCAGCAGTTGGCTCAAGCATGGCTACAAGAACCACCTGAGCTTCGAGATCAGCGGCACTGAAGGCACGCTGGCGTTCGACCAGGAGCGCTTGAACGAGCTGCGCCTGTATCGCGCCGGCCAGGACGGTTTCCAGCGCTTGCTCGCCGGACCGAACCTGCCGGGTTACGCGGCGTTCAGCCCGGCGGCGGGTCATCAGCTGGGATACAACGAACTCAAGACGCTAGAGGTACATGACCTGGTGATGGCCCTGGCCGGCCTTTCCCAGGGCGGGACTGACTTTGAGCAAGCGTGGGAAGTTGAACGTCTGGCGACGGCGATCCGGTTGGCGGCAAGCGAGTCACGCTGGGTCAGGATCGAGGATGTCTGAGGTTCAGGCCCCCAGGTGTCGGCACCCGTGAGGGTGCCGGATCATTGCGCATTCAACACATGAAGAAAGCAACGAAGAAAGCAACGAAGCAGTCACTCAGACCTACTGAGTGACACAACGGGTCACTTTCGTTTGCCGGGTCACTTCCTCGGTCACTCTTGCATCGCCCATCACATCCGTTTGTTCAGTGGTTTCGCAGGTGCGCTGCGGAACAGGCGGTGGTGCGGCGGGCGGTGGAGGTGGCGGACTGGCGCAACCGCTGAGCATCGCTACGCAAAAGGCGAGCGACAGGGGCGAAAAAGCACGTTTCCCAAGACTGTTCATAGGCTGTCCCGCGATAAGTCATCGACACTTTCCGCGACCCGACACCCCTACCGCGTAGCCGCGGATTGGTCACAGAAAATAATACCCTCGCATTTCTTATAGCCTAGCCCGCCGCCGTTGCCAGTCAATAAGGCACTTAACTCGTTTTCAACACTGAAAAACGACAGCTACGAAACCGAGTCCTGCCTCTGATGCAAATTGTTGCTTTCGAGCTCGTAACGCAGCTCCTCAATCAACGAAGCGACCGCTTCCGGCGTTCTGAGGTGAGCGACACTCAGCCCACTGACCACCAGATCCACCTGCCCCGACGCCGGGTGATACAGCTTCACCGTCACCGAGTTGTCCCCTGACACGCTGCAATCACAAGCCAGCGGGGAAAAGTGCTGTTCCAGTTGCGCACGCAATTGCGCCAGATAAATCATTGCGATTCACCCATGGGCCGGCTGACCCCGTCGACTGAAAACTGGTTGAATTGGCCGAGCATACGACTGTTCCTTAAGCTGTTTCGTAGAGGACGCGATACCGACCAAAGGCCCGTTTCGCACCCTGACAGGTTAGGAACTGCTGCACCCCGCCAGAACCTCCATTTGCACTGCCTCGTCTAGTGCATTTGCACCTTAACGCTGGCCTTTGGGCCGCCACTCACTGGAGAACAAACCTCGCTCCCGCGCCCACACAATTGCTTCGCTGCGACTGTGCACATCCAGCTTGGAATACACCGTCGACACGTGGTTGCGCACAGTGTTGGGCGCCAGTTTCAGGCGTGCCGCGATTTCCTTGTCCGCCAGGCCTTCGCAGATCAGGCCGAGCACATCGCGCTCGCGGGCGGTCAGGTCGGTGAAGGACACGCTGGGTAACTGCGGCGAGTTAATGTTCTTCACGTTGGCGAGTTTTTCGATCAACGTACGGGTGAACCAGGAAGCGTCTTTCATCACTTCTTCGATCGCCGCCACCAGTTCCAGCTCGGTACGTTTGCGTTCGGTGATGTTCATCAACACCAGCAGGTAGCACGGGTTGTCCTGAATGTTCACGGTGTCGGCCGACACCGTGCAGTCAATCACGCTCGAGTCTTTCCTACGGATTCTGACATCGACCCGATCCAGGCTTCCCGCCTTCTCCAGCGCCGCGAAAAGCCGTGTGCGCGCGCCCTTGTCATCGATAAAGTCGAGTTCGGCAACGGTTTTTCCGAGCACCTCTTCACTGGGGTACGCGAGGGTATCCAGGAAGGCTTCGTTGACGTCGATCACCACCTGATCCTGTGCACCACAGACCAGCGTCGGCACCGGCGTCAGGCGAAACGCCTTGGCGAACCGCTCCTCGCTCTGGCGCAGGGCAACCTCGGCCTTGTGCCGCGGCTCCATGTCGACGAAGGAAAACAGCATGCAGTCTTCCTCGTTGAACTCCAGCGGCTGACCGGCGACGATCACCTGCTTGCTGCCGCCTTCAGGCAGTTTCAGCTCAGCCTGCATCTGCGGGATCGTGGCGTGCTCGCGCAGACGCTCGATGGCCAGGTCCCTGTTTTCGGCGCCGTCCAGAATGTCCAGCTCATAGGTCGAAGTCCCGATCACCTGATCGCGGGCATAGCCAGTCATTTCCAGGAAGCCCGAATTGACTTTGATGTAACGCAAATCGCTGAGACGACAGATCACCGCCGGTGCCGGGTTCGCATTGAACGTCTTTTCGAAACGCTGCTCGGCGCTCGCCCATTCCGTGACATCGTCCATGATCAACACCAGCGACTCCGCCTCGCCGGCGCTGTCGGCGAGGACCATGCTGCGCACGTTATGAACCCACATGCGTTCCTCATCGTCGACCAGCGTCACCTCGACCAGCACATCGGCGAAGGTCTCGCCCTTGGCGACGCGGCTGATCGGGTAGTTCTCTGGCGGCACCGGGTGATTATTGCGATAGCGCAAGGCGAAGCGCTTGGCGTACTCCTTGGCATTGGCGCCCAACTCGCCGATCTGACTGACGCCATGCATGGCCAGCGCGGCTTCATTGGCCCACACAATGGTCTGGTCGAGTTCCAGCAAAATCACCCCATCGGACAAACCGGCGATGATTTGCTGCAACTGACGGCGATTGGCTTCGGTGGTCAGGACGTCCTGGCTCATTGGATCTCCACGGGTGCAGCGGCGCAGTGATGCGCCGCTCTGTGAAGATTACGACCGCAGGGGGTTGGGATAGTGCAAAGCACCTGAAGCTGCACTGACTGCGCAGCCTCACAGGCTCGATAGCCGCTACAGCGGCCGGGCAAGGCGTTCGGCGAGGGCTTTGGCCTGACTGGCGACGTCGGTGACGGCCGTGCTTTCCCACCACATGCCGCGCAACGGCGGGCCCATGGCGAACAGCCGTTGGGCGACCTGTCCGTCAGCGTCCAGCACCGCGCCATCAACCGCCGCCGCAATCCCCAACGCCAATGGCCCCGGGCGAATCAGCCCGCGCGCCAGCAGTTGTTGCGGCAGCGGTCGGGCCACCCGACGCCAGTCGTATTCGATGCCGCTGGAATTGATCAACGCTGCGCCGCTGACCACCGTGGTTTCAACCTCGCCACGACGGCGGATGCGGATGCTCACCCGCCCCTCGACCGTCGATTCCAGCCCTTTGAACGACGCCGCCTGGATCCGCAACCGCCCTTCCTTGTGCAGCCGCGCCACCAACTCGGCACTCAACGGTGGCGAGCGGTGGTGATGACTTTCCCACCAGGGCCGCACATGCCGCACAAACTGTCGGCGCTGCACGTCCGTCGCCTGATTCCACAACCGGCCGATATGCGCCCGCACGGTATCGAGCGGCGCCTGCCAGTCGATGCCTTGAGCGATGGCGTTCCGGCAATGCCGGCGCAGTTCGCGCACCAGCTGTCGAGGCGTGCGAATGCTCTGATCCTCAGCGAGAAAATCCACCCAGGCCGGCGGCTGCCGACGCACGTGCGGCAGCAAGCCGTGCCGGGAAAACACTTCAATCGGGCCACGATGCCCGGCCTGCTCCAACGACACCACGGCATCGACCATGGTCAGGCCCGAACCGATGATCAACACCGTCGACTGCGGGTCCAGCCGGCGCATGGCCGCGACATCCCACGGATCCAGCGCCGCAGCGTTCAAACCGCTGGATTCGGTCTGCGGGGTGCGCGCAGCGGGAAACATCCCCGTGGCCAGCACCGCGTAAGCGCCTTGCAAGCGTTGCCCGTCACTCAAGGTCAGCCATACCGAATCATCCCCGGTTTGCAGATCGACCACCTCGGCCCGCACGTGCTCGACCGTCGAACCGTCCACCGCCCCCACCGCCTGCGCTTGCGCCAAGCGCTGCTGCACGTACACCCCGAACAGGCCCCGGGGCGGGAACAACTCACTGATCGGCACATGCTGCTCATCGGACTCCGGCCAACCACCGGCCGCGATGTGTTCGGTAAGCCATTGGGTCAGGTCGTCAGCGTTGTCCGGGTCAACGCTCATGCGCGCAGCGTTGCCGTTGAGCGTATGACCCAGCTCGACCGCGCTGTACGCCTCGCCGCGCCCGAGTTCCGCGCGCGGCTCGATCACCAGCACCGAACGCTTGCCAGGCAATCGCAACAGCTGCGCCGCCAGCATCGCGCCGCTGAGGCCGCCGCCGACGATCAGGATGTCCGCCTGGCGGATGGCGTCGGTCGCCTGTGCGCGCTGGGTTTGAGTCATGGCGTTCTCACTGGTCAATGTTTACCTGAATAGAAACCGGGCAGGTCGCCCCGCGCCAGCAACGACTCGGCCGGTATCGAGGACGTAAGCCGTCGATGCGTAGTCGAGTGCCACGTTAATGTTTTGCTCGGCAATCAGAAAGCTCACCTGCTCGGCACGATTGAGTTGCGCGACGATCTCAACAATCTCCGGGACGATAATAGGCGCCAAACCCATGGAGGGTTCATCAAGCAGTACCAAAGTAGGACGTGTCATCAGCGCCCGGCCGATGGCGACCAGGTAACTCATCGTTTCCGCTGAGCGATAGTCCGCAGTCAAATCACCACGTTGCGCACAAACCGCGTCGCCACAACCCCATCATTGCGGTAGGCATGCGGCTGGTTGCTGGGGAACATGTAGAACTCGCCGGCGGCGATCTCATGCGGCGTGTCGCCCAGCATCAAGGTCAGGCAGCCTTCAAATACAAAGATCTGCTCACTCCAGCCCTCGGCATCCGGTTGCGAGGGGTAGATTTCTCCTGGTTGCAGGCACCACTCCCATTGCTCCACCTCGCGGGTAGCGGTGGCTTTGGACAGCAGAACGGCTTTGCTCCCGGGGATCGTACCGGCCCAGGCCACTTCGTTGATACGGCTCGGATCTCGGGCATCCGGCGCCTGGATCAAATCACTGAACGCCACGTCCAGCGCTTCGGCCACGCGATCGAGGGTGGTCAGGCTGACGTTTTTCTCGCCAGCCTCGATCGCCACCAGCATGCGACGGCTAACTCCGGACTTTTCGGCCAGCGCGGTCTGGCTCATATCGGCGGCATGGCGCAGGCGTCGGACGTTCTGGCTGACGTGCTGGAGGACCGAAGCCCGCGGGGTAGAATCTTTGTGCACTATATTGCTCACTCGGTGGGGTTGGGCAGTATACTGCGCAACATTCGACGCATTGTGCGTCGCCCTCAGGTAGCGCGCAAGGTCATGACGTCTGTGAACCCCTCTCACACTTCTCCCCGTTTCTCTCGGTTCAGCAAGGCCGAGTGCGTGCTGGTGCTGATCACCATGGTCTGGGGCGGGACATTCCTGCTGGTGCAGCATGCAATGACCGTCAGCGGGCCGATGTTTTTCGTCGGCCTGCGCTTTGCCGCGGCGGCAATCATTGTTGCGTTGTTCTCATGGCGTCACCTACGGGACCTGACCCTGTTCGAACTCAAGGCCGGTGCCTTTATCGGCGTGGCGATCATGCTCGGTTACGGCTTGCAGACCGTGGGTTTGCAAAGTATTCCCAGCAGTCAGTCGGCGTTTATTACCGCGTTGTACGTGCCCTTCGTGCCGTTGCTGCAATGGCTGGTGCTGGGGCGGCGTCCGGGGCTGATGCCGAGCATCGGGATCATGCTGGCGTTTACCGGGTTGATGTTGCTGTCCGGGCCTGCGGGCGCTTCCTTTAATTTCAGCCCCGGTGAAATCGCCACGCTCATCAGCGCGGTCGCGATTGCGGCAGAGATCATTCTGATCAGCACCTATGCCGGTCAGGTCGATGTGCGCCGGGTGACGGTGGTGCAACTGGCGACCACGTCGGTGCTGGCGTTCCTGATGGTGGTGCCGACCCAGGAAGTGATTCCGGATTTCTCGTGGTTGTTGCTGTGCAGTGCACTGGGCCTGGGCGCAGCGAGCGCGGCAATCCAAGTGGCGATGAACTGGGCGCAGAAGAGCGTATCGCCGACTCGGGCGACGTTGATCTATGCGGGCGAGCCGGTGTGGGCCGGGATTGTCGGGCGGATCGCCGGGGAGCGGTTGCCGGCGATTGCTCTGGTGGGTGCGGGGTTAATTGTGGCGGCGGTGATAGTGAGTGAGTTGAAGACCAAGGGTAAGGCAGCTGCGACCGAAGAAGAGTTGGAACGGGAAATCCAAGGTTAAGCTTTAAGATTTTCAGTGCCTGGCGGATTGCCTTCGCGGGCAAGCCTCGCTCCTACGGGTTTTGTGTCGATACCCGAACTTGCGAACGACAAAAACCCGTAGGAGCGAGGCTTGCCCGCGAAGGGGCCGGACCCGCTAAAACAGTCCTTCGCAACACTGTAAACCCGGCTTTTCCCGTCTACCTTGAAGGATTCTGCGACAGCTTGGCGTTTGGTGATCCGAGAGCTGGCACGTATGATGCTTCACAAACTTCCGCAGATTAGAAGCCTATGTCCCTGATAGTTCTACTGCTTCTGCCTTTTATCGGCAGCTGTCTGGCGGCTTTGCTGCCACACAACGCGCGTAATACCGAATCTTTACTGGCTGGCCTGGTGGCTTTGATTGGCACCGTCCAGGTTGCCCTCTTGTACCCGCAAATCGCCGATGGCGGCGTCATTCGTGAAGAATTTTTCTGGCTGCCCAGCCTGGGCCTGAACTTCGTCCTGCGCATGGACGGCTTCGCCTGGCTGTTCTCGATGCTGGTGCTGGGCATCGGCACGCTGGTTTCTTTATACGCCCGCTATTACATGTCGCCGGACGATCCGGTGCCGCGTTTCTTTGCGTTTTTCCTGGCGTTCATGGGTGCGATGCTCGGGTTGGTGATCTCCGGCAACCTTATCCAGATCGTGTTTTTCTGGGAGCTGACCAGCCTCTTTTCATTCCTGTTGATCGGCTATTGGCACCACCGCGCCGATGCGCGACGCGGCGCCTATATGGCGCTGATGGTCACCGGCGCGGGCGGTTTGTGTTTGCTGGCGGGGGTGATGCTGCTCGGCCATGTGGTCGGCAGCTATGACCTGGACAAGGTCCTGGCCGCCGGCGACCTGATTCGCGCGCATCACCTCTACCCTATCCTGCTGCCCCTGATCCTGATCGGCGCCCTGAGCAAAAGTGCGCAATTCCCCTTCCACTTCTGGCTGCCCCACGCGATGGCGGCGCCGACACCGGTTTCGGCTTATCTGCACTCGGCGACCATGGTCAAGGCCGGGGTGTTTCTGCTCGCGCGGCTCTGGCCGTCGTTGTCCGGCAGTGAAGAATGGTTCTACATCGTCAGCGGCGCAGGGGCTTGCACCCTGTTGCTTGGCGCGTACTGCGCGATGTTCCAGAACGACCTCAAGGGTTTGCTGGCCTACTCGACCATCAGCCACCTCGGCCTGATCACCTTGTTGTTGGGACTTAACAGTCCGCTGGCCGCCGTGGCCGCCGTGTTTCACATCCTCAACCACGCCACGTTCAAGGCCTCGCTGTTCATGGCCGCCGGGATCATCGACCATGAAAGCGGCACCCGTGACATTCGCAAGCTCAGCGGCCTGATCAAGCTGATCCCGTTCACCGCCACCCTGGCCATGGTCGCCAGTGCCTCGATGGCCGGTGTGCCGCTGCTCAACGGCTTCCTGTCCAAAGAGATGTTCTTCGCCGAAACCGTGTTCATCAACGCCACGGCCTGGGTCGAGATGACCTTGCCAATCGTGGCGACCATCGCCGGTACTTTCAGCGTCGCCTATTCGCTGCGCTTCACCGTTGATGTGTTCTTCGGCCCGACCGCCACCGACCTGCCCCACACCCCGCACGAACCGCCACGCTGGATGCGCGCGCCGGTGGAGTTGCTGGTGTTCGCCTGTCTGGTCGTGGGGATTTTCCCGGCGCAAGTGGTCGGCCCGTTGCTGTCCGCTGCGGCCCTGCCGGTGGTGGGCGGCACCTTGCCGGAGTACAGCCTGGCGATCTGGCACGGCTGGAACGCGCCGATGATCATGAGCCTGATCGCCATGTCCTGCGGCATCGTGCTTTACCTGCTGCTGCGCAATCAGCTCAAGCGCGGGCGTTTCAAATACCCGCCGATCATTGGGCGTTTCAACGGCAAGCGCCTGTTCGAACGCAGCCTGGTGGTCATGATGCGCCTCGCCCGTCGGCTGGAGCGGCGAATCAACACCAAGCGCCTGCAAACCCAATTGTTCCTGGTGGTCCTCGCGGCGGTGTTCGCCGGATTGATTCCGATGCTGCACAGCAGCCTGAGCTGGGGTGACCGGCCGAAGATTCCGGGCTCGATCGTGTTCGTGACCCTGTGGCTGCTGGCGATTGCCTGTGCCCTCGGCGCGGCTTGGCAGGCCAAGTATCACCGGCTCGCCGCCCTGACCATGGTCAGCGTCTGCGGCCTGATGACCTGTGTCACCTTTGTCTGGTTCTCGGCGCCGGACCTGGCATTGACGCAACTGGTCGTGGAAGTGGTGACTACGGTGCTGATCCTCCTCGGTCTGCGCTGGTTGCCACGGCGGATCGAAGAGGTGGCGCCCCTGCCGAGCACCCTGCGCAAAGCGCGCATCCGCCGGATCCGCGACTTGCTGCTGTCGAGTGTCGTCGGTGGCGGCATGGCGTTGCTGGCCTATGCGATGCTGACGCGCCAGACGCCCAACCACATTTCCTCGTTCTACCTCAGTCGCGCTCTACCCGAAGGCGGCGGCAGCAACGTGGTCAACGTGATGCTGGTGGACTTCCGTGGTTTCGATACCCTCGGTGAAATAACTGTGCTGGCCGCCGTGGCCCTGACCGTCTTCGCCCTGCTGCGCCGCTTCCGCCCGCCGAAAGAAAGCCTGCAATTGCCGGCTCAGCAACGCCTGCTGGCACCCGACGTCGTCACCGACCTGGTCAACCCGCGCCATGCCAGCGACACCGCGCTCGGTTTCATGATGGTCCCGGCGGTGCTGGTGCGCCTGCTGTTGCCGATTGCGGTGGTGGTGTCCTTCTACCTGTTCATGCGCGGGCACAATCAACCGGGTGGCGGTTTTGTCGCCGGGCTGGTGATGTCGGTCGCCTTCATCCTGCAATACATGGTTGCCGGCACCCAGTGGGTCGAGGCACAAATGAGCCTGCGACCGTTGCGCTGGATGGGCACCGGCCTGTTGTTCGCCACGATCACCGGGCTCGGCGCGATGGCAGTCGGGTATCCGTTCCTGACCACCCACACCTGGCATTTTGAACTGCCGGTGCTGGGCGACATTCACATCGCCAGTGCGCTGTTCTTTGATATCGGCGTGTACGCGGTGGTGGTCGGGTCGACGCTGTTGATCCTCACCGCCATCGCTCACCAATCGGTCCGGGGTCACAAGACCGCTGCCCTGCCCAGATCCGTCGCCACCAAAGGAGCCGTCTGATGGAAGAAGTCATCGCAATCGCCATCGGCGTGCTCGCCGCGTCCGGCGTCTGGCTGATCCTGCGGCCACGGACGTTTCAGGTGGTGATGGGCCTGTGCCTGCTGTCCTACGGCGTCAACCTGTTCATCTTCAGCATGGGCAGCTTGTTCATCGGCAAGGAGCCGATCATCAAGGACGGCGTGCCCCAGGACTTGCTGCATTACACCGACCCCTTGCCGCAAGCGCTGGTGCTGACCGCGATCGTGATCAGCTTCGCCATGACCGCGCTGTTTCTGGTGGTGTTGCTGGCCTCGCGCGGCTTGACCGGGACCGACCACGTCGATGGCCGGGAGCCTAAAGAATGAATGCGATGACGCACCTGATCGCCGCACCGATTCTGCTGCCGCTGCTGACCGCCGCCCTCATGCTGATGCTCGGTGAGAAACACCGCCCGTTGAAAGCCAAGATCAACCTGTTCTCCAGCCTGCTGGGCCTGGGGATTTCCGTGCTGTTGCTGCAATGGACGCAAGCCACTGGCGTGCCCGGTTCGATCGGCGTCTACCTGCCGGGCAACTGGCAGGTGCCATTCGGAATCGTGCTGGTGGTCGATCGCCTGTCGGCGTTGATGCTGGTGCTGACCGGGATCATCGGCGTCAGTGCCTTGCTGTTCGCCATGGCCCGTTGGGACGGCGCCGGTTCGAGTTTCCACGCGCTGTTCCAGATTCAGATGATGGGCCTTTACGGCGCGTTCCTGACGGCGGATCTGTTCAACCTGTTCGTGTTTTTCGAAGTGCTGCTGGCGGCCTCCTACGGCCTGATGCTCCACGGTTCGGGCCGGGCGCGGGTGTCCTCGGGCTTGCATTACATCTCGATCAACCTGCTGGCGTCGTCGCTGTTCCTGATTGGCGCGGCGCTGATTTATGGCGTCACCGGCACGCTGAACATGGCCGACCTGGCGCTGAAAATCCCGCTGGTGCCGGAAGCCGATCGCGGCCTGCTGCACGCCGGCGCGGGGATTCTCGCGGTTGCGTTCCTGGCCAAGGCAGGGATGTGGCCGCTGAACTTCTGGCTGGTGCCGGCCTATTCCGCCGCCAGCGCACCGGTGGCGGCGATGTTCGCGATCATGACCAAGGTCGGCGTCTACACCTTGCTGCGCTTGTGGACCTTGCTGTTCTCCGGCCAGGCCGGGGCGTCGGCGTACTTTGGTGGCGACTGGCTGATTTACGGCGGCATGGCGACCATCGTCTGTGCCGGCGTGGCTATCCTCGCCGCACAACGACTGGAACGCATGGCCAGCCTGAGCATTCTGGTGTCGGCGGGGATTCTGCTGTCGGCCATCGGCTTTGCCCAGCCGAACCTGATCGGCGCGGCGCTGTTCTATCTGGTCAGCTCGACCCTGGCGTTGAGCGCGTTGTTCCTGTTGGCCGAGCTGATCGAGCGCTCCCGTTCGGCCAATGAAATGCCGCTGTTCGACGACGGCGACCTGCTTCCACGGCCGATGGAATCCCTGCAACCGCCCAAAGGCATCAACCTCGATGACGAACAGAAAGCCGTGGTCGGCCAGGTGATTCCCTGGACCATGGCCTTCCTTGGCTTGAGCTTTATTGCCTGCTCGCTGCTGATTATCGGCATGCCGCCGTTGTCCGGGTTTATCGGCAAACTCAGCCTGTTGAGTGCCCTGCTCAACCCGTTGGGGTTGGGCAATAGCACCGATGTGCCGATATCGAACGCGGCGTGGGGCTTGCTGGCGTTGCTGATCCTGTCCGGGCTGGCGTCGTTGATTGCCTTCTCGCGGCTGGGCATCCAGCGTTTCTGGACACCCGAAGAACGGCCATCACCGTTGCTGCGACGCTTCGAGTGCGTGCCGATCATCGTCCTGCTGGGGCTGAGTGTTGCGCTGACCTTCAAGGCCGAATCGCTGATGCGCTACACCCAGGCGGCCGCTGATGCCTTGAACAATCCGCAGCAATACGTGATGGCGGTACTGGGCACGCGTGTGGTGCCGAGCCCGGAAGCCAGGGCGGCGATGCTGGAGGTGCAGCCATGAAGCGTCTGTTTCCGGCACCGTGGTTGTCCCTGGCATTGTGGCTGTTGTGGCTGGTGCTGAACCTGTCGATAAGCCCCGGCAACTTGTTGCTCGGCGCGGTGCTGGGGTTCTGCGCGCCGCTGATGATGCGCAAGCTGCGGCCGCTGCCGATCCGCATTCGTCGACCGGGGGTGATCCTGCGTTTGTTCTTCCTGGTCGGTCGTGACGTGCTGGTGTCCAACCTCGTCGTGGCCTGGGGCGTGCTCAATGCCGGTCGCCGTCCACCGCGCCCGCGCTTCATCAAGGTCCCGCTGGACTTGCGCGATGCCAACGGCCTCGCGGCACTGTCGATGATCTGCACGGTGGTCCCCGGGACGGTCTGGTCGGAACTGGCGCTGGACCGCAGCATTCTGTTGCTGCACGTGTTCGATCTGGAGGATGAAACGCTGTTTATCGAACACTTCAAGGCGACCTACGAGCGCCCCTTGATGGAGATCTTCGAATGAGCGAATTGCTGTCGAACGCGATCCTGCTGAGCCTGTTCATCTTTTCGCTGGCGATGATCCTGACCCTGATTCGCCTGTTCAAAGGCCCGTCGGCCCAGGACCGGGTTCTGGCACTGGACTACCTGTACATCATCGCGATGCTGATGATGCTGGCGCTTGGCATTCGGTATGCCAGTGACACTTACTTCGAGGCGGCGCTGCTGATCGCCCTGTTCGGCTTCGTCGGCTCGTTTGCCCTGGCCAAATTCCTGCTGCGTGGCGAGGTGATCGAATGAACGCGGAACTGTCTCTGTGGGTTGAAATACCCGTGGCGATCCTGCTGGTGCTCGGCAGTCTGTTTGCGCTGATCGGCGCCATTGGCCTGGTGCGGATGAAGGATTACTTCCAGCGTATGCACCCGCCGGCACTCGCCTCGACCCTGGGGGCGTGGTGTGTGGCGCTGGCCTCGATCATATATTTTTCGGCGCTAAAGTCCGGGCCGGTGCTGCATGCCTGGCTGATTCCGATCCTGTTGTCGATTACGGTGCCGGTGACCACATTGCTGCTGGCGCGGGCGGCGCTGTTTCGCAAGCGCATGGCGGGGGATGATGTGCCGGCTGAGGTGAGTAGTCGGCGCACAGAAAGCGGGAGTTAGTTCGGAAGATTTGTGTTGGATGTCAGGGCCTCTTCGCGGGCAAGCCTCGCTCCTACAGGTTTTGGTTCGATCACACGTTGGTGATTTCCCACGATCCTGTAGGAGCGAGGCTTGCCCGCGAAGCTTTTCAGATCCAGGCAACAGCCAACAACCCGGCCCCCAACACCACACACAGCGGCGAATAAGCCCAGGTGTCGAGTCGGGCAAACTTCGAATCCTTGACCTGCTTGAAAAACCCAACCAGATTCGAATCGCCGATCGCCCGGGCAAACATCAGCATCGCAATGGCGCTGATTACCCATTGCAGCGACCAGTGATGCACCGTCGGCAAATACAGGCCGACCCGCAGGCATACCAGCATCGCGATCAACAGCAATCCCACCGCGACCAGCAACGTGGCAAACCCCGACGGCTTGAAGGCCGGCCTGGATTCCCCTCCCCCCTCTGGCGATATTCGCGGGACCGCCGCCTCGCTACCTAACTTGCCACCTGCCGCCCAGTACAGGTGGATCAGGCTGATCAACAGGAAGATGGCAGCCATCCATTGCGCGATCAATAGGCTCATGTTCAGACATCCAGCGTGAAATGTCGCAGCAGGATGAACTTCATTGAACGATTTTGTAAGGGTATTCGTCATCGACGATGATAAAGTGCCGCTCCATGAAACTCGCCCGAACTGATCGCACATTGATGGCATGGATGCTTTATTGCTGCGTCCTGTTCAATGTGTTCGCCTGCAGTATCGGTCACGGGCAAATGGTCGGGATGCAGCTCAACGGCATCGGCGGCCCGTTCTGTTCGGTTGATCCGGCGACCCAGGCGCCAGTTTCCTCGAACTCCTCGGACGACAACCTGCCGACCCTGTCCAAAGCCTTTGGTTGCCCGCTGTGTTCCACCGGTGGCATGGGCCCGGCGCTCAACTCCAGCCTGACCCTGGCGATACTCCCGGAGCAGCACAGCCCGCCTCTGGCTGTCATCGCCAACGCTGACCTCCCCGCCCGTTTCACCTGGCCGTCGGCCAATCCTCGCGCTCCGCCTGTCGCCTGAATTTCTTCGCCTTTCCCGATCAGCCCACTGCGCCAACGCGTGGCGTTCGCCCGTGCGCTGTTTCTTAGCCAGGAATTCAGGATTCATCGATGAAACATGCTTCTTTGTTAGTAAGCCCTTTGCTGGCCAGCCTGTGCGGCTGCCTGTCTGTTAACGCTTGGGCGCAATCCACCGTCGACCTCGCACCGATTACCATTGATGGCGAAGCGACGACCGAGCCAGGGCTGAGCCTCGATCAGTCCAGCGGCATGGCCTCGCGTCTGGGCCTTAGCGTGCGGGAAACCCCGGCATCAGTCGCCATCGCCAACCGCCACGACATCGAGCGCCACGGCGCGCAAAACTTCCAGGACGCCGCCAACACCTTGCCGGGTGTCAACGCCAGCGCACCGCCGGGTTTCGGCGGGTTCGTTTCCTACCGCGGTTTCACCAGCGGTCAGATCACACAGATGTTCAACGGCATCAACGTCTCTGGCGGCCTCGCCCGGCCAGTGGATGCATGGATATACGATCGGGTCGAACTGGTGGGTGGCCCGTCGTCGCTGATCAATGGCGCCGGCTCCGTGGGTGGCTCATTGAACTACGTGACCAAACTTGCGACCCGAGAAGAGCAGGCGGTCGAAGGTCGTGTCAGTTACGGGACTTATGACACGACCGAGACCGCGTTCGGCCTTAACCACGCACTCAGCGAGGCCGGGGATGATGTGCAGCACTACGCGCGGCTCGACGTCAGCCACAACACCGGCAATGGCTACATCGACCGCCAGGAGCGCGATGCCTGGAGTGTCGCGTTTTCGCTGCTCAGCGACCTGACGCCCAACCTGTCCCACACCCTCGCGCTGGAATATCAGGACGAACACGAAGACAGTCCTTACTGGGGCACACCCGTGCTCATTCCCAAGGCGGGCGAGCTGAAAATCGACAAACACAATCGTTTCAACAATTACAACGTTGAAGACGGGCGGTACGAGCAGCGCACGATCTGGGCTCGCTCGATCATCGACTACCAGATCACCGACAGCACCACCCTGCGCAACACGCTTTACCACCTCGACAGCCAGCGCGATTACCGCAACCTGGAAACCTATCAGTACAACGCCGACAACAGCGCGGTGAATCGCTCCACGGCGTATCAGGTCCGGCATCAGGGCGAACAGAACGGCAACCAGTTCGAACTGCGCCACGACAACACGCTATTGGGTCTGGAGACCACCTGGTCTGGCGGTTTCGAGTACAAGGTCAACCAGACCACCAACTCGCCGTTGAACGTCAAAGGCGCAAGCACCGTTGACCCGAATAACTTCCAGCCGGGGCACTTCTACGACATTCCCGGCACCCGACCGGGATTTGTCAGCGACAAGACCAACGAGGTCACCACCAAAGCCCTGTTCGCCGAAAACCGCCTGGCGTTGACCGACAAACTGGCGTTGCTGACCGGCCTGCGTTACGACGATATCGACCTGGACGTGACCAATCACCGGCAAGTGACCGCCAGCAATCCCCGCCATTTGAAACGCAGCTGGGAGCCGGTGACGGGAAGGGTCGGCCTGACCTACCAGTTCATTCCTTCCGCCAACGTCTACGTGCAATACAGCACCGCCGCCGAACAACCCAACGGCACGCAGGATTTCGACGTGTCCACCGGCAAGCAATGGGAAGTCGGCAGCAAGTTCGATTATCTGGACGGGCGCGGTTCGGCAACGGTGGCGGCGTACACGATTGAGCGCAAGGATTTCGCAGTGACCGATCCGCTGGACCCGACCCTCAGCATTCCAGTGGGTCAGCAGACGTCGAAGGGGATTGAATTGGCCAGTTCGTTGCAAATCACCGACAAGCTGTTGGCCGAGGGCAACTTCGCGTGGGTTGACGCACAGTACGACGCGTTCACCGAGAAAAATGCGGCGGGCGTGGTGGTATCACGCAAGGGCAACACGCCGACCAATGTGCCGGACCGGGTCGGCAATGTGTGGCTGACCTATGACTTCGCACCGCAGTGGCAAGGGGGTGTCGATGCGCGCTATGTGGCCTCGGTGTTTGCCGACAGCGCCAACACCATGACGGTGCCGTCGTACACGCTCTACGGCACGTTTCTCCGTTACGAGGTCGACCGCCATACCACCGTCACCGGCCGAGTGCGAAATCTGACCAACGAGGTGTATGCCGAGTTTGCGCATGTATCGCCGGCGTATTACCTCGGAACACCGCGTACGTTTGAGCTTGCGGTGCAAACGCGTTTTTAACCCTGTACATCTCTTGTGGCGAGGGAGCTTGCTCCCTCACCACAATAGTCACTGGAGACTGGCGGAGACTTTATCCGCCACATCCTTCGGCACCCATGCCTGCCAGACATCAGGATGCGCCTTCATGAACGCCTCCGCCGCTTGCCGTGGCGGGGTGTGTTTTTCGCTCATTTGGGCCAGTGCCTTGTTCAAGGGGTCGATCGGAAAATCGACCTTGCTGAAGAAATCGGCAATCTGCGGGTACTGCTTTTGAAAAGGTGTGGACACGCCAATCGACAGCTTCGAGGCCAGCGAGCGAGTCGGTTTCGGATTAGGGTTATCAGCGTCCGTCAGGGTTTTCCAGGCTTCGGCATCAAAGGGCGGTTCCTCCAGCTGAATCAGCTTGAAGCGCCCAAGCAACGGCGTCGGTGACCAGTAATAAAACAGCACAGGCTTGCCACGACGGATCGACGAACTGATCTCTGCATCCAGCGCTGCACCGGAACCGCTGCGGAAATTCACATAGCTGTCGTTCAGGCCATAAGCCGTGAGTTTCTGCTTGTTCACCACTTCCGATGTCCAGCCAATCGGGCTGTTGAGGAAGCGTCCCTTGCCCGGGCTTTCCGGATCGCTGAACACATCCTTGTACTTGGGCAGGTCGCTGACACTGCGCAGATCTGGAGCCAGTGGCTTGATGCCCTTGGCCGGGTCGCCCTTGATCACATATTCCGGCACCCACCAGCCTTCAGTGGCACCCTTGACCGTGTCGCCCAGGCTCACGACCTTGCCCTCGGCTTCAGCCTTGACCCAGACCGGGCTGCGACCGGCCCACTCCTCGCCAATGACCTGAATGTCATTGTTGGCCAAGGCGGTTTCCAAGGTAATGGTGGTCCCGGGCAAGGTGTCGGTCGGCAGGCCGTAGCCCTTCTCGACGATGATCCGCAGGATGTCGGTGATCAGGCTGCCACTTTCCCAGTTCAGGTCGGCAAAATGGATCGGCGCCTGGGCAGCGGATACCGGAATGGGTGAACTCAATACACCCAATGCGGCCAGTGCACCAACCAACAACCGTCGAAATCCTTTCATGCTTTTGCACCTCGTGCTGTTCACAGCAAATAGCAGGATGGCCTGACAGAAGACCGCAAGCCTCTGAATACTCAGTCAACTGACTGTAGTAGAGGTTCCTGCTTTCGAGAGGGGCGATTCAATTTTCGGAAGTTTCCTGCAAGCGTGCCAGCTCTCTTCTGACCATGCTGGCGTAAGCCGCCGGGCGCAGCGTGTAAATCTGTGACGCCACCCACGTCAGCCAGCCTCCCTGCAGAACAGCCTTGTGCTCGAACAGCCGTCGGGCTTCGAGGTGCGCACTGGCCTGGTTCTGTTCGTGGAAGTCGGCGCGGGTCAGGGTCATTACTCGCTGGCCTTGAACGTGATCAGTTCGCCTTTGCGCCACTTGGCGGCTTTGGCGGTCACGGCTTTCAGGGTTTTGGTCAGGCCTTCCTGCAGCTGCTGGTGGGCGGCGAAGACCATCACCACGCTATGGCCTTCCTTGAACACAATCGCGTGACCCTCTGCGGTGGTGACAAAGGCGTAATCGCCCAGCCCGTAAACCGTCAGTTTGATTTCACGGAACTTGATGTCGAGCTTGCCGCCTTCACGACTGGGCAGAACCGAAGCGCTGAAATGATCGCCGACCTTGAGCTTCAGCCCTGGCTTGTCGTCGACCACCAGCGCCTCTTCGGTGTCGATCTCGGCAATGTAAATGCCTTCAGCGTTCTGTTCGGTGATGTAAACGAAACGTGACTGAAACTGTTTAACCAGCTTTGCGCGCAAATCACCCAGCACGAACAAAGCATGCATATCGAGATTACTTACTGCCAAGGAAACATCCCCACATCTGAAATGATGCCGCACGCAGAAAAAGCGCACAGCAGAAAAAAGCGGCCATGCCGAAGTGTTGCCGTAAGACCCGGGTTGAAATCCTGAGCCGAGCAGAGCGCTCATGCCTCGCGAGGTCAGTGAGATTACTGGAATATCACTCGCGCCGTCCTCTGTGAAAGTCGTCAGATGTTGAAGGAAAAAGCCCTTCTCACAGCCAGAGGAAACCGGATTACCAACTTTAGGGAAAAAACTCTTTAAAAAAAGCACTTTTCCGACATATCGCAAATAAAAAATTGCTTTAGATGAACACCGTTCGCTAACCAGTGCGGGTGATTCTAGAGCAGCGATGCTCACCGAGACTACCCAAAACGATGTACACACGTCGGTAAAACAATGAAAAGGACTTCACATGTGCACCATGACCCACTTCGCTTCCCCCCAAACAACGCGCGCAAACAGTTACGCCCCGTTGCACCCGGCGGTGTTCCAGCCGCATGAATTGCAGCCTGAAAGCCTGCTGCTGCCACGCTTTCAGGTGGTGCTGGCCGGTAATGCCTTCTTCCATATCAAGGAAATTTCTACGGGTCGTGTAAGAGGTTTCCGTGGCTGCCATAACGAAGCCTGCGCACTTGCCCGCTCACTTGAGTCTCGCATCTGACGCGTTCGCCTGCCTTCATGCCTATAGACGTTTCGTCATGCCGGCGACTTAACTCAGCCGCCGGCAGGCAACTACTGCCATACTGCCCGACCAATGAAATTCGTCCCCAGGACGGACGGCATTCAACACAACAATATATTTCCAAGGGAAGGCAGCTACGTGACGGAATTTGATATCGGTGAATTTTTTATCCGGGGCGAAGCCAGAGAGGTCGAAGGCGAATTCCAGGCAGTCATTGTCATGCGTGCCAAACCACCGTTGACCACGGTGACGTATCACCAAGTCGAGAAGGATCGCTGGTTCAAGACCTCGGACGTCGCTGCCATCGCCGCCAAAGAAGCTGCCCAGGCTCTGAAAACGGCTGTCGATGAAGGTGCATTGAAAGCCTGATCGTCGGATTTGCCGTCTATGCTCTCTCCTGCTTCCCCACATCGCAATCGAACTCCTGAAGCGCGGCCCGCTCAGATGCCATGAAGCCGCACCTCAGATCGCGACCCGCAAGGAGATGAAGATGGATTCACCTATACACGACTTGAAAGGTTTGTTCGACCAGCTCGGTCTGGACTCCAGTCAGAAAGCCATCGATGAATTCATCGCCAGCCATTCACCTTTGGCCGACGACAAGAAACTCATCGATGCGGAGTTCTGGACGCCGCAACAAGCCGGCTTCCTCAAAGAACAATTGCGTGAAGACGCCGATTGGGCGCGGGTGGTCGACGACCTGAACCTGCGCATGCATCAGATTCACTAGCCCGCCTGTCTTCCGTCAGCGATAAACTTGTGGCGAGGGAGCTTGCTCCCGTTGGACTGCGCAGCAGGCCCATCTTGGGGCCGCTACGCAGCCCACCGGGAGCAAGCTCCCTCTCCACAGTTGAGTTTCAGGCTTGCTCACCGGTTATCATGTTGAGCATCTAGCGAGGACTTTGCGGTTTGTACCCCAACCGCAACCCACCCCAATGCCGCCCCTTGAGCATGATCGGCACCGAAAGGTCGTGCATCAGTTCGCCTGTGTCGCGGGTGTAAGTCTGCAACAACACCGGCTGTTGATGGCTGCCACAGCGGATGCCGGTGCGGTCGGCAAATTTGCGCTTGGTGCGGTTTTGGACCGTATCGACCTGCGCATCGCCGGTCAGCGGTTGGCTGAAGATTTTGTTATGGGTGGGCACGTAACCCTGCTGGGTACAGGCGATGGCAAACACCAGGCCTTCATGGCGCGGCAGCAACGGTTCCTGGATGGCGGGCAAGACCTGATCGGTGTAACGATCAAAACGCGTCTGAAACTTGGCCGGGCTGGTGTTGGGGATCGCCTGGTAATTGCGATCAAACAGATCATCGAGGCTGACACGGCCCTGATCAATATCCGCTTCGAAGCGCGCGGCAATCTGGCTGGCGCCTTCGCGGGCAAGGTCATAGATGCGTTGGTGGTAGTCATCCAGCCCGACTTCGGCCAGACGCTCGCTGATGGTTTCGGCCTGACCTTCCATTTGCACCGCAGCCTGGGCCAGGCGCTGGGTCTGTTGGTCGCTGATCGCCAGGTCGCTGCGCATCTGTTCAATGGCATGGAACAGGCTGTCGAGTTGTTCGCGGTTGGTGTCCGCCCCCTTGGCGATTTCCCCAACCTGATGCTCGACGCCGGCAGCCAGGCGCGCGATGTTTTCCAGGTGCTGGCCGGTGTGCTCGACCTGCTTGACGCCGATGTCGAGGTCACTGGACAGTTGGCGGATCTGCTCCACCACCTGCGCCGTGCGTTGCTGGATATCGGCGACCATCTCCCCGACTTCGCCAGTCGCCGTCGCCGTGCGCGCCGCCAGTCCGCGAACCTCATCCGCCACCACCGCGAACCCGCGACCATGTTCCCCGGCCCGAGCCGCTTCAATCGCGGCGTTCAAGGCCAGCAGGTTGGTCTGACTGGCGATGGACTGAATCACCAGGGTGACCCGTTGAATATCGTCGCTGCGCAGGCTCAGGGCTTCGATCAGTTCACGGCTGTTATTGGCGCGCTGACTGAGCTGATGCATACGGCTGATGGACTCGATCAGTTCCGTGCGCCCTGCTGCGCTGCTCTGATGAGCTTCGCTGGCGGCACTGAGGGCTTCGCGGCTGAGTTTCGACGTGGCTTGTTCGGTCCCGATCATCACTTCGGCGTTGCTGACGATTTGCGCCGCCGCGTCGAGTTGCGATTGCAGTTTGTCCGCCAGTTGCTTGACCGAAAAGGCCACGCCTGCGGCCGACAAAGCGTTATGGCTGGTGGTGTAGGAAAGATCGCGAGTCAACTCGGCGATGGCGCTGGCGCCGTCGGCGGGCGCTGCTTCGGGCGTGGCGCGCGAGCGCAGGCGAGGCAGCCAGATCACCAGCACCGCCAGTGGCAGGCAAAGGTAAAGCGACCAGCCACCCAACGCCATGCCGCACAGCAAGAGCATCAGGGCGATGCTTTGCAGCGTTGGCGTCAGCCAAAGGTTTTTCGGCAAAAACACTGGTGCAGGCACTGCCGCAACCAGAGATCCGTCTCTCGTCATCTTCGTCACCCCAAGGCTCTTCTAATTGTTGTGCATGCATTAAACGCCACCACAAGGCCATTATCTATGGTCCATTAGTAGTGGGCGTTGCAGCAGATCAATAGAAGTGCCTGAGGTTTTCGCAGACGGCAAAAAGCATCGCGGGCAAGCCTCACTCCTGCAGGTTCATCGTGAACCGTGGGAGCGGGCTTGCCCGCGATGCGGGGCGCTACGAAATCAGGCCTGACGCTGGTGCTTGTCGATCTGTTCGTGACGCTCTTGAGCTTCGATGCAGTACTTGGTGGTCGGGCTGATCAGCAGGCGTTTCAGACCGATGGCCTCGCCGCTGTCATCGCACCAGCCGAAGCTGTCTTCTTTGATGCGTTCCAGAGCCTGTTCCAACTGAGGCAGCATGCGCTGGTCGCGATCGATCGCGTTCACCAGCCAGGTGCGCTCTTCTTCGACAGAAGCAGCGTCGGCCGGATCGGCTGGAGTGTCCAGGCTCTCGATGGCGATGCGGTTCTGTTCGATGCGCTCATGGGTTTCGACTTTCATGTTCTGCAACAGCTCATAGAAAAAAGCATGTTGCTCGGCATTCATGTAGTCATCCGCCGGCATGGCCAGCAACTTGTCCTTTGTCATTGATATCTCTATAAAAAAACGTGCATTAAGGCGAATTAGGGAGCGTTCCGGTGGACCAGGTCTGGCCATCGGAAAGGCGCCGTTTATTCCAAGCGCCACCCGGCACTCAATTTACGAGGGCCGGCAGTCTAAGGCCGACTTGAGGCCTCAGCAACTGAAAAGACAGCGAATTTGTCCGACAAAGCCCGGAAAGTGCTCTATGGCAGCCTCTGCGGTGGTTATCGGAGTGCGTTTATAGCAAGAAATTCAATCGAGCGGCTGTATAGAGAAGACAAATGGTTGCGCCACGCGGGTCAGGCGTGGCGCATTGGCTGTCGGTTCTACGACTCAGCGCTTGAGTTTACGCTTGTTGCGGTATTGGTCGATCACCACCGCCGCCACAATAATCAGTCCCTTGATGATGTCCTGAATATACGCATCAACACCGACAAAGGTAAACCCACTGGCCATCACTCCGAGAATCAAGGCACCGATCACGGTGCCGGTAATGCGCCCGACGCCACCGGCCAGGCTGGTGCCGCCGATGACCGCCGCGGCAATCGCGTCCAGCTCATAAGACATGCCCATCCCCGCCTGCCCGGTCGCGGCACGCGCCGAGGCCACGACGCCCGCCAGGCCGGCCAGCAACCCGGCGATACTGTAGACGATCACCAGATGACGCTTGACGTTGATCCCCGAGGTGCGCGCCGCCTGCATGTTGCCGCCGATGGCGTACGTGTACTTGCCGTACTTGGTGTAGCGCAGGGCGATGTGAAAGATCACCGCGACCACCAGGAAAATGATCACCGGCATGGCGCCATGACCGATGGCCGTGTAGGAATCCGAGAGCATGCTCACCGGCTGGCCTTCGGTGTAATAACGCGCCAGGCCTCGCGCCGAGACCATCATGCCGAGGGTGGCAATGAACGGCGGAATCCCGGTGATGGCAATGATGCTGCCGTTTATCGCGCCCGCCAGCAGCCCGACGCCAAGCCCGGCGATCACTGGAATCCACACGGGCAAGTCGGTCAGTGAAGGAAACACCGCCCGGGCGAAATCCGAGGTCTGGGCCAGACTCGCAGCGATCATCGCTGACAGCGCCAGCACCGAACCGGAGGACAGGTCGATCCCGGTGGTGATGATCACCTGGGTCACGCCAATCGCCAGCAGGCCGATGATCGACACTTGCAGGATCATCAGCACCAGGCGCTGGGAGTTCATCAGGAAGCTCTGGTCGCGCACGATCCAGCCAAAGACTTCGAAGACCAGGCCGATGCCAATCAGCACCAGGAAGATACTCAACTCGGTCGGAAAGCGCCGACGACTCTTGACCGGTGCCGTTGCTGGCTTGTTTTCCAGTATCGCGTTCATAACCATTCACCCTTCTAATGAATTCCGGCATCGACTACATACCTGTGGCGAGGGAGCTTGCTCCCGCTCGAGTGCGCAGCGCTCGCCAGTTCTACGGTATGTTCGAGACATTGGGGCCGCTTCGCAGCCCAGCGGGAGCAAGCTCCCTCGCCACAGAATCCCGGTTCACCCTTGGACCCTGCTCACCCTTGGACTCTGTTCGCCCTTGACTCAATGGCGTACGGACATGCCCGAGGCCAGTTGCATGACTCGTTCCTGGGTCGCTTCGCTGCGGTCGAGGGTGCCCATCAGGTCGCCCTCGTGCATGACCATCACCCGGTCGCTCATGCCGAGCACTTCCGGCAGCTCCGAGGAAATCATGATCACCGCCATGCCTTCGCTGGCGAGGTAGGAGATCAGCCGGTAGATCTCGGCCTTGGCGCCGACATCGATGCCACGAGTCGGTTCGTCGAGGATCAGGATGCGTGGATTGGTCATCAGCCAGCGCGCCAGCAAGGCTTTCTGCTGATTGCCGCCGGACAAGGTGTCGATGCACTGCTCAAGCGACGGGGTTTTGACCCGCAGCTTCTTGCACATGTCTTCGCACAAGACCCGCAGGGCTTTCTGCTGGATGAACCCGTGGCCGGCGTAATGCGGCAGCACCGCCATTTCCATGTTCTCCAGCACCGACAGGCACGGGAACAGGCCGCTGAGCTTGCGATCCTCGGTCAGCAAGGCGAAGCCCTTCTCGATCGCCATGTGCGGATCGCTGATGCGCACCACCTGGCCGTCGAGGCGAATCTCGCCACCGTCGCTCGGAGTGATGCCAAAAATCGCTTCGGCAACGTTGGTGCGGCCTGAGCCCATCAGCCCGGCGATGCCGAGGATCTCGCCCGCATGCAGGTCGAAGGACACCCCTTTGAAAATGCCGTCGAGCTTGAGGTCGCGCACCGACAGCAGCAGATCGCCAATCGGTTTTTCGCGCACCGGGAACAACTGGCTCAACTCGCGGCCGACCATCATAGAAATCAGGCTGTCGCCGTCCATGCTGTCAGCCCGTTGCAAGCCGATGTAGGCGCCGTCGCGGAACACCGCTACTTCATCGGCGATCTCGAACACTTCGTTCATTTTGTGGGTGATGTAGATGATGCCTTTGCCCTGGCTCTTGAGGTCGGCAATGATCGAGAACAGGTGGGTGACTTCCTTGTCGGTGATGGCCGAGGTCGGTTCGTCCATGATCAGGATGTCGGAGTCGTAGGACACCGCCTTGGCGATCTCGACCATCTGCCGCTCGGCGATGCTCAGGTTGCCGACCTGCTCCTCCGGGTCGAGGTTGATCCGCAGGCGTTCGAGCAGTTTCGCAGTGCAGCGGTGCATTTCGCGGTGGTCGATCATGTGCAGGCTGTTGAGCTGCTCGCGGCCGATCCAGATGTTCTCGGCGATGCTCATGTGCGGCATCAGGTTGAGTTCCTGGTGGATCATTGCGATCCCGGCCTGCAGCGCGGCCAGCGGCGTATCGAACACCACCGGCTGGCCGCGAAGGCGCAGCTCGCCGGCGTCCGGCTGGTAGATGCCGGCGATGATTTTCATCAGGGTGGACTTGCCCGCACCGTTCTCGCCCATCAGCGCCAGGACGGAGCCGGGGCGCACCCGCAGTTGCACATCCGACAACGCCACCACACCGGGAAAACCCTTGCTGACGTTTATGATCTCCAGCAGGTACGGCTCATCGACAGGTGTTGCGGTTGGCTGGATACCCACCAACGGGGTGCTCGAAGCAGTCGCTGAAGCGAACATGATCAGGTACTCCATCAGCAAGGTCGCGGTGGCAACCTTGCGTGCTTATTGTTGTTATGGGGCGGACGGGCTATTTGAACGTGTCGACGTTTTGCGGCGTGATCAAGCGGTATGGCACCCACACGGCCTGTTCAACCGGCTCGTTTTTGGCCATTTTCACTGCCGTGTCGATGGAGCCGTCGGCCTGACCTTTCGCATCCTGGAACACCGATACCGCCAGACTGCCTTTCTTGATTGCGTTCAAGCCGTCCGGCGTACCGTCGACACCCGCGATCAGCACACTGCCCTTGTCGACGCCGGCCTGTTGCAGGGCCATCGCGGCACCAATGGCCATTTCGTCGTTGTTGGCCACCACTGCATCGAACTTGCGGCCCTGGGTCAGCCAGTCGTTGACCAGGGTCATGCCTTTATCCCGCAGCCAGGTGCCGGTCTGTTCTTGCTCGATCTTGATGTTCGGGTATTTGGCCAACACCTCTTTCACGCCCTTGGTGCGGTTGGTGGTGGAGTTGTTCGCGAGGTCGCCCAGCAGAATCACGATGTCGCCCTTGCCGCCCATTTTGTCGGCCAGGTATTGCATCTGCATTTCACCGGCTTCCAGGTCGTTGGAGGCCACCGTGACCACGCCTTTGGGCAGTTTTAAGTCATCGGGACGACGGTTGACGTAGACCAGCGGGATGCCGGCCTTGACGGCGGCTTCGGTGATTTTTTTGGTGGCGGCGGTATCCACCGGGTTGACCACGATGGCATCGACTTTCTGGCTGATGAAGCTTTCGACCTGGCTCAACTGCTTGACCACGTCGCTGCGCGCATCTTCGAATTGCAGCTGCACGCCGTCGGGGTAGGACTTGGCTTTCTTGTCCATGGATTCGCGCAGGTAGGTCAGCCAGGTGTCATCGAACTGGGACATGCTGACGCCGATCTTCATGTCGGCGAGTGCAGCGCCACTGGCGAACATCAGGGACAAGGCCAGTGAGGCAAAACGGATCTTGGTCTTCATGAAAAGTCTTTCTCCACATTCTTGTTGGTTTTATGGATGAGGCGTGACGATTTTCAGTAAGCAGGCAAGCGGGAAAGCTGTGAAAACGAGCGAGAGGCAGTTCGCTGGAAATGACTTTATTGGAATATTATTTCTATATCAACTCATTTTAGAATTTTATTCTGATTTTGTTCCATGGCTCTCAAACGGGCTCAATTCCACGACCTGACGCCGTTCGAAACTCAAGCGCGCAGCGTCTAGAACGCGGGTGGTCGCCAGTGCATCACGGGCTTCGACAGGCAGTGGGCCACCGCTCTGTAACGCGGTTTGTAGCTGCAAATAGAACTGATTCCAGCATCCGCGTTCCGACGGCACCCGCTCACGCACTTCGCCCTGTTCAAACCAGCCCCAGCGGCGATGCTCTTCCCCGCCCCAGCGCGCACCCTCGGATTTCGGCGATAGCCCGGCGAGCGCTGAAGCTTCCTGCCCATCCAGGCCATCGACGCTGTAACAACCTTGGGTGCCGGTCACGCGAAAACGCGGGCCTGGGGTGTTTTGCAGGCAACTGCCGCCCAGGTGCGAGATCACTCCGTTGGCGTGGGTCAGGGACACAAAGAAGCCGTTGTCGAAGGCCTGGTCTTTTTCCAGGTAATCCAGTTCGGCGTACACCCGGGTCACCGGGCCGAACAGCAGCAACGCCTGATCCACCAGGTGGCTGCCCAAATCGCGCAGGAAGCCGCCGCCACTGCTGTTGTTCACCGATTGCGGCGAGTAACGCTCGATCCGCGACTCGAAACGGGTGACACGGCCCAGAGCGCCGGACTCGATGAGTTTGCGCACGGTGAGGAAGTCCGAGTCCCAGCGACGGTTCTGGTAGACGCTGAGCCGCACGCCCTGGCGCTCGGCCATGGTGATCAGGGTTTGCGCTTGCTGCGCATCGGCGGCAAACGGCTTGTCGCTAACCACCGCCACGCCGTGTTCGATGCCGTCGAGCACCAGCGCCGGTCGGCCCTTGAGCGGCGTCGACACCACCAGCACATCGATTCCGGCTTCGACCAATTGGCCGATGCTGTCGAAGGCCGGCACGCCGGGGTGTTCGGCCGCCAGCAATTGTCGGCGTTCCGGGGAACGGGTGACCACGCCCACGAACGTCGCCGCCGGCAGGCTGCTGATCAGCGGAGCATGGAAAAACCGGCCGCCGTGGCCGTAACCGACAAGTCCGATGCGCATGAAAATGTTCTCCTTATAAATAGCTGCCGGATATACACGCCCCCTGTGGGAGCGAGCCTGCTCGCGATAGCGGAGTGTCAGCCGACATTAATGTTGAATGTGCTGGCGCTATCGCGAGCAGGCTCGCTCCCCCAGGCGACGGTGCTCAACCGTAGAAGCGGGGGCGGTCAGGGAGTGTGACTTTGACGATCGCTCCGCTGTTTTGTGCTTCGATGCAGGCGTCGGCAGCGACGGCGGCAGCGAAGCCATCCCATGCTGACGGGCCTCCGACCTGCCCCGCTCGCACGCCATCGATGAACGCCTGCAACTCCACGTCATAGGCCGCGATGAAGCGATCCTTCCAGTCCATCAAAATCGCGTTCGACAACTTCGCGCCACTGCGCAGTTGAACCTGCGAAGGCTCCGGCAGTTTGGCGATGCCGGTCTCCCCCACCACTTCGCACTGGATGTCGTAGCCGTACTGGCAATTGACGAACACTTCGACGTCGATGCGTGTGCCCTTGGCAGTCTCCAGCAGGACGATTTGCGGGTCTTTCAAATGCGCGAGGGCCTTGCTGCTCTTGCGTGGGAACACCACTTGCACGGACACGTAATCGTCATCGAGCAACCAGCGCAGCACGTCGAGTTCGTGGATCAGCGTATCGGTGATGGCCATGTCGGTCTTGTAGTTCTCGCCCACGGTCGGGTTGCGGTGCGCGCAATGGAGCATCAACGGTTCACCGATCTGACCGCTGTCGATCACCGCTTTGAGTGCGCGATAGCCTTCGTCATACGGCCGCATGAAACCGACCTGCACCAGGCGCTTGCCGTGGGCCACTTCGGCCTCGACGATGTTGCGACAGCCTTCGGCGGTGACGGCCAGGGGCTTCTCGCAGAACACCGGTTTACCCGCCGCAATCGCCGCCAACACAAACGCTTCGTGGCTCGGGCCCCAGGAAGTGACGAGGATCGCTTCGACTTCTGGCGCGTTGATCAGCGCCAGGCCGTCGGGGTAGACCTCGGCGGTCAGATTCAGGTCGGACACGACTTTGGCCGCTTGCTGCAAATTGATGTCGGTGACGGCGACCACCTGGCTGTTGAGCAAGGTCTGGCTGCAACGACGGATGTGGTCCTGGCCGATGGCCCCGGTGCCGATGACGCCTAACTTTAATGACATGTAAGGACTCCTTATTGTTCGATTCAGGGCAATCAGTACTGACGGGCCTTGGCCAGTCGTTCATTGAGGGTCTTGGCTACCGCGTTGGTGCGGGCGCTGGTGGAGACTTGCGCCACGCCGACCCGCCACCACGACAGGTAGCCATGAATCATGGTCTTGGGCAGGACCTTGATGTCGATCAGCGTCGACACGGTCTGCAAACGCGCATCCGCCAGCGCGGCTTTCAGCTCGTCAGCGGTGTTCACTTTGTAAGTCTTGCAGCCATAGGCCGCCGCGCTCATGGCGAAATCCACCGGCACAAAGCCGCCATCGAGCTTGCCGGTGTCCGGGTTGCGGAAACGGAACTCGGTGCCGAAGCTGTCCATGCCGTTGCCCATCTGCAAGTTGTTGATGCAGCCGAAGGTCATGTTGTCGAGCAGGACCACGTTGATCTTGCGGCGCTCCTGGATCGAGGTCGCCAGCTCTGAGTGCAGCATCATGTAAGAGCCGTCGCCGACCAGCGCATAGACCTCGCGCTCCGGCTCGGCGAGTTTCACGCCCAGTGCGGCGTTGACCTCGTAACCCATGCACGAATAACCGTACTCGACGTGATAGGTGTTCACGCCCTTGCTGCGCCAGCTGCGCTGCAAGTCACCGGGCAGACTACCGGCGGCGGCGACGATCACGGCGTCATCGTCGAGGGTTTCGTTGAGCACGCCGAGCACGCGGCTCTGGGTCAGGCACGAGCCGGTCAGCTCGATGAATTCGCGCAGGACCGCCGGGTCCATGTGGTCGTTGATTTCCGGGGAGAAGTCTTGAGTCTGGTACTCGATCTGATAGAGACGATCGACCTCCTCATCCAACTGAGCCTTGGCCTGACGCGGTTGATCGCCCCAGCTGGAACGGTAATCGCCCAGTGCTTCGGTCAGCGCCAGCAAACCGGTTTTCGCATCCGCCAGCAGTTGCACGCCATCCAGTTTCAGGGCATCGCACGGGCTGATGTTGAGGTTGAGAAACTGCACGTCCGGATGCTGGAACAGGGATTTCGACGCGGTGGTGAAATCGCTGTAGCGGGTGCCGATACCGATGATCAGATCGGCGTCTTTTGCCAACAGGTTCGCCGCCAGGCACCCGGTTTCGCCAATCCCGCCGACGTTCAGCGGATGGCTGGACACCACCGCGCTCTTGCCGGCCTGGGTTTCGGCGAAGGGAATGTCGAAGCGCTCGGCAAACGCCTGTAACGCAGCGTTGGCCCCGGAGTATTTGACCCCGCCACCGCAAATGATCAGCGGTTTGCGCTTGCCTTTGAACAGCGCCAGCGCATCACCCAGCATCGCGTCGGTGGCCGGACGACGTTCGATGCGGTGCACGCGTTTTTGCAGGAAGTAATCGGGATAGTCGTAGGCCTCGCCTTGCACGTCTTGCGGCAAGGCCAGGGTCACCGCGCCGGTTTCGGCAGGGTCGGTGAGCACCCGCATGGCGTGGATCGCCGCGGTCATCAACTGCTCGGGACGGTTGATGCGGTCCCAGTATTTGCTCACGGCCTTGAACGCATCGTTGGTGCTGATGCTCAGGTCGTGGAACTGTTCGATTTGCTGCAACACCGGGTCCGGCTGGCGGCAGGCGTAGACGTCGCCGGGCAACAGCAGCAAGGGAATGCGGTTGGCGGTGGCCGTCGCGGCGGCGGTCAGCATGTTCGCAGCGCCCGGGCCGACGGATGAGGTACAGGCGTAGATTTTGCGCCGCAGGTGTTGCTTGGCGAAACCGATGGCGGCGTGGGCCATGCCTTGTTCGTTGCGGCCTTGATGAACGATCAGGTCACCGCTGTCCTGCTCCAGGGCTTGCCCCAGGCCCAGCACGTTGCCGTGGCCGAAAATGGTAAAGATCCCGGCGACGAATTTGCTCTGGACCCCGTCGACCTCGATGTACTGGTTATCGAGGAATTTCACCAGGGCCTGGGCCATGGTCAGTCTTGTTGTGGTCATAACTGATCCTTCAATACACGCAGAAAACTTGTAGGAGTGAGCCTGCTCGCGATTGCGCAGTGTCCGTCGACATTGATGCTGCCTGACACTGCGCAATCGCGAGCAGGCTCACTCCTACAGGGGTTCTTCATTAGCCTTGGGATTTTTGTAGGTGATTCATGCTTGCGCCGATGGCCTGCTCGATGTTGGCCAGGCCATGGACGCTGTCGGCAAACGGCTCGAATGACAGGTAGCCGCTGTAACCGCCGCTGAGCAAGGTGTCGATCTGTGCGGCATTGCCAAGAATGTCGCCCTCGCCCACCAGCACGCGATGGCCGTCGCGTATCGTCGCCAGCGGTGCCTCGGCATCCTCGACGCCGGAGATATGCACCAGCCCGGTCAGCGCGGGGAAAAACTCCTGCTCACACGCCAGGTGATGGTGAAAGGTGTCGTGGACGAGCCGGAACACATCCAGCCCACCGACAACCTTGATCGCTTCCACCGCCGTACGTTTAAGCCGCAGCGAGCATTCTTCGAAACCCAACGGCTCGATGAAACCGAGAATGCCGTGATCGCGCAGGATCGGCGCCAGTTCACTCAAGGCGGTGCGCAACCCTGAAGCGCGCTCGGCTTCGCTACGAGTATCCGCGCGATCATTCAGCGGGCACATGACCAACCCCTGCGCGCCGCAATCACGAGCATAAGTCGCCAGTTTCAAGGCCAGCGTCCGGCGCTCGTCATTCCACACATCAAACGGGTACAGCGCGTTGATCGACAGCACGCTGATGCCTTGGGCCGCGCACAACTCGCGGACGCGCTCGGGCGCGGTGCCGTCTTCTATCTCGACACCCTTGAGGTCATTGCGAATCTCGATGGCGTCAGCCTTGAGGGCCACCGCCAGGTCGATGAACGCGGGCAGGGACAAACGTGGGGCGACCATACGGTTCAGGGCGAAACGCAGGGGTTTGCTCATTATTGTTATTCTCCGCACAGGTGAATCACTTGGCTGTCGGCATGCTGAATTCAGGGCCCTTGGCGATGCTGTCGGGCCAGCGTTGCATCACGCTTTTGTAGCGGCTGTAGAAACGGATGCCTTCTTCGCCATAGGCGTGATGGTCGCCGAACAGCGAGCGCTTCCAGCCGCCAAACGAGTGCCAGGCCATGGGCACCGGAATCGGTACGTTGATGCCGACCATACCGACCTTGATAGTGCGTGCAAACGCTCGGGCGATGCCGCCGTCACTGGTGAAACACGACACGCCGTTGCCGAATTCGTGGGCGTTGATCAACGCCACGGCGCTGGCGAAATCCGGGACGCGGACGATGCCCAGCACCGGGCCGAAGATCTCTTGCTGGTAAATGCTCATCTCGGTAGTGACGTGATCGAACAACGTCGCGCCGACGAAGAAGCCGTTCTCCGCCCCCGGCACCTTGAACCCACGACCATCGACAATCAGCTGCGCGCCCTGCGCCACGCCCTGGTCGATAAAGCCTTCGACCTTGGCCTTGTGTTCGGCCGTCACCAACGGCCCCATGTCGCTGTCACCCTGCATGCCGTTGCCGACCTTGAGTTGATCGATGCGCGGCAGCAGTTTGGCAATCAGTTGGTCTGCAACATCGCCCACCGCCACGGCAATCGAGATCGCCATGCAGCGCTCGCCGGCCGAGCCGTAAGCCGCGCCGATCAAGGCGTCTGCGGCCTGATCCAGATCCGCGTCGGGCATGACGATCATGTGATTCTTCGCCCCGCCCAGCGCCTGCACCCGCTTGCCGCGCGAGGTGGCTTGCTGGTGGATGTACTCGGCAATCGGCGTCGAGCCGACAAAGGAAATCGCCTCGATGTCCGGGTGTTGCAGCAGCGCATCGACCGCTGTCTTGTCGCCCTGAACCACGTTGAATACGCCGTCCGGCAATCCGGCTTCGGTCAGCAAACGGGCCATCAGCAAACTGGCGGATGGGTCGCGTTCGGAGGGTTTGAGAATGAAGCAGTTACCGGTAACCAGCGCCAGCGGGATCATCCACAGTGGCACCATCACCGGGAAGTTGAACGGCGTGACACCGGCGCACACGCCCAGCGGCTGGCGCAGGTTCCAGTTGTCGATGCCGCCGCCGATGTTGTCGCTGAATTCGGTTTTCAGCAGGCTCGGCGCGCCACAGGCGTATTCGACGATCTCGATGCCACGGGTGACTTCGCCCTTGGCGTCGGAGAACACCTTGCCGTGTTCGCGGCTGATGATTTCGGCCAGTTCGTCGTGATGACGGTCGAGCAATTCCTTGAACTTGAACATCACCCGCGAACGGCGCAAGGACGATTGCTCGGACCAGGCCGGGAATGCTTTCAGGGCCGAGGCAACGGCATCGTCCACGGTCTTCGAACTGGCCAGCCCGACACGCGCTTGTACCTCGCCGGTCGCCGGGTTGAAGACATTGCTGAACCGCTCGCTACCGCTGTCTTGCACGTGACCGTCGAGGTAATGGCCGATGACCGGGGCGTCGCTCATTGTTCTTGTTCTCCGTTCGAATAGTGGAATTCAGGCTTTTTAGATCAGAGATCAAGCAGCCAGCTGTGCTGCGGATCGTTGTGGAACTGCCAGACCCGTTTCGGGCCGGCCATCACGTTCAGGTAATACGACTCGTAGCCGTAGGGCACGCTGACCGGGTGATAGCCCTTGGGCACGACCACGAGGTCGCTGTTTTCCACGGCCATGGCTTGATCGATGCTGCGGTCGTCGGTGTAGACGCGCTGGAACACGAACCCCTGGGGCGGGTTGATCTGGTGGTAATAGGTTTCTTCGAGAAAGCTCTGGTGCGGCAAATCGTCGGTGTCGTGCTTGTGCGGCGGGTAGCTCGACGAGTGTCCTGACGGCGTGCGCACTTCCACCACCAGCAGCGAATGGGCGGGCTCGGTGTCCGGCAGGATGTCGCAGACGTAACGGGTGTTGGCGCCCTTGCCGCGCACGCTGCGTTTCATGGTGTCGGGTTTGATCAGCCGTGGACCGAGGCCCTTTTCGGCTGAGCCCGGTGCGGCGCAGACGGCGATCTGAACATCGCTCAACGCGACGACCTGGGCCTGACTGCCCGGCGGCAAGTACGCAGCGAACGGCGATTTGTCTTCGAACACCGACTGGCGATCGCCGAGGTTGTCCCAGTCGAACGCCCCCTGCCCCGGCGCTTCGCCCTTGATGCTGACCCGGCCGCTGAGCAGCACCAGGCACAGTTCTTTATCGCCCGCCGCCAGCGGCAAGGTTTCGCCCAGGCTTAGTCGGTAGGCAGCGAAGCCGACGTATTCCAGCTCACCTTTGCCCAACTCGACCATGGTCCGGCCACGGGCATTGCTTTTGACCAGCAGGCTCATAGCGCAACCCTCTCGTCGAGCAACGCACGCAAGGTGTCGTAGCCTTTTTTCGCGTAGACGTAACTCGGCGCCACGGCCGGGTCTTGCTCAGCCTCGACCACCAGCCAGCCGTGGTAATCGTTGGCCAGCAACACATCGAGCAGCGCGGCAAAGTCGATGTCGCCATCGCCGGGCACGGTGAACGTGCCGTTGATGATGCAGTCCGGAAAGCTCCACAGGTTGTTGCGCGCCAGTTGCACCACCGGTTTGCGCACGTCCTTGAAATGCACGTGGCAGATGCGTTCGATGTGTTTGCGCAAGACGTGCAACGGCTCGCCGCCGCCCATGTAGCAATGGCCCGAATCGAACAGCAGACCGACTTCGCTGCCGGTCAACGCCATCAACTTGTCGATGTCGGCCGGGGATTCGACGTAAGCGCCCATGTGGTGGTGATAGGCCAGGCGCACGCCTTGGGACAGGGTGAAACGCGCCAGTTCGGTGAGCTTGTCGGCGTATTCCTGCCAGGCCTGTTCGGTGTGGAAACGCGGGCGTTCAACCAAGGGGATGCGCTGGCCCTGAATCGAGTCAGCCACTTCGCCGTAAACCAGCACCTTGGCGCCGTTCTTCGCCAGCAACTCGACGTGACTGCCAATGGCGTCGATTTCTTCGGCCACGGAACGGCGCGCCAGACGGCTGGAATACCAACCGGACACCAGCGCCAGATCGTAAGGCCGCAGCACGTCACCGACGCCTTTGGCATCCTTGGGGAATTTGCCGTTGAGTTCAAAACCTTCGTAACCGATCTCCTTGCCTTCGCTCAACGCGGTGCTCAACGGCGTCTCGCCACCGAGGGACGGCAAGTCGTCGTTGCTCCAGGAGATCGGGTTGATGCCAATTCGGATAGCGGGCATGGCTGCACCTTTTTGTTGTTTTCTAAATTTCCGTTGAGTCTGAGGCCGACTTCGCGGGCAAGCCTCGCTCCTACAGATCAACGCGGCTTCCCGTAGGAGCGAGGCTTGCCCGCGAAGAACGATAACGCGGTGTCACGTCAGGCGCGGGCCGTGCGCCAGGCGTCGATGAGTTCGACGAAGGTACCCTGCACCTGAGCAATCAGCGCCTCATCATCGATTTCACCGGCCAGCCACGCGCGGCTCGGTTCCTGGAAGATCGTCCTCCCCACCGCGAACCCGCGACAGGTCTGGCTCTGGCTCGCTTGCTGAAACCCTTCGGCCAGTGCCGCTGCCGGCGCATTCAGCCCCAGCAACACCACGCCCCGGCAATACGGATCTCGCTCCTGAATCAACTCATCAAGCTGCTTCCACTCCTCGGCACTCTGCGCTTCGATCTTCCACCACGCCGGGTAAATCCCCAGGTTGTAGAGGCGTTTCAGCGCGCGATACAGCACGTCCGGATGGGTCGACGGATGATCCTTGGGCGGGATGATTTCCAGCAGTAGTTCATGACCGCTGACCTGGGACGCCTGATACAACCCCTTGATCTGCGCTTCCTGTTCCAGGCGCAGCAACGGCTCATCATCAGGATGAAATTGCACCAGGCACTTGATGATCTGCTCTTGCGGCCAGGCGATCAGGTTGCTGCCGATCGAGCGCCCATGTTCGAAGGCCAACGGCCGCGAGCCCTGCACTTCCACTGGCCGCGCCACCCACCAGCCACGACCGGTGGCGGCGTTCAGCGAGTCCTGGCCGAAACGCTGATCGGCCAGCAAGCCGACATCCGCCTCGATCCCTTGCTCGCGCAAATCCGCTTCGACCCGCTCCACGGCTTTGATAAAGAGTTGCTTGAGTTCGCAGATGGCGTTGAGGTCGCGACCGCCCTTGTGCGCCAGCTCCACCAGTTGCCCACGGTGATCAAAGGCAAAAATGAACAGCTGCTTCCACTGTTTGCGCGGCACGCTGACCTGATGCAGACGCTGCAGCACTTCGTCCTGATCCGGCCGGGTGATCGGCACCGGGCTGTTGAACAGGTAATCGAGTTCGGCCCGGGTCGGCATCGCCGGGGCGCAGGCATGGCGCGACACCACCAGACCGCCGCAAGCATTGGCCAACTGGCAGCAGCGCTCATCGCTGGCATCCTCCAGCCAACCGCTGAGGAAACCCGACATGAATGCATCGCCGGCCCCCAACACGTTGAGCACTTCCACCCGAACGCCGGGGTAAATCGCCCCGTCTTCAAGCCGCACCGGAATCACCCCGTGAATCACCGTGCAACCCTGCGGCCCGAGCTTGACCACCAGCGTTGCGTCGCTCAAACGCCGAACATTGCGCAACGCCGTGAGCAAATCCTCGGAACCGCCCGCAATCAAAAACTCTTCTTCAGTGCCGACAATCAGGTCAAAACGCGGCAGGATTTTCTGCACATGCTGGCTGACGTTCTGATCGGCAACAAAGCGCGTCTCCCCATCAGCCTTGCCCGCCAGCCCCCACAGCACCGGGCGATAATCGATATCCAGCACCCGTTTGACGTTGTGCTTCTCGGCGTAATCCAGCGCCTGGATGCTCGCCTTATAGACGCCGTCGGTGGAGAAATGGGTGCCGGTGATCAGCAAGGCTTTGCTGGAGGCAATAAAGGCTTCGCTGATGTCCTCGGCCCGCAGCGCCATGTCGGCGCAGTTTTCGCGGTAGAAGACTAAAGGAAAGGTTTCGCGGTCCTTGAGACCGAGCAGGACCATGGCGGTCAGGCGTTCCGGATCGACCTTGACGCCGCTGACGTCACAGCCTTCACGCGCCAGGGATTCCAGGAGGAACCGCCCCATGTGGTCGTCCCCTACCCGGCTCAACATCGCCGATTTCAGGCCCAGTCGAGCGGTGCCGAACGCAATGTTGGCGGACGATCCCCCAAGGTATTTGGCGAAGCTTGAAACATCTTCCAGCCGCGCCCCGACTTGCTGCGCATAGAGGTCGACGCCAAGGCGCCCCAGGCAAATCAGATCCAATTGACGCCCACTGGCAAAACGAGTCTGGCCCATGCTGGCTCCTGTTATTTTTATCAGCCTGCGTTCGGGGCGATGGAAGCGCCGAACGCTCTTGGTGGGATGCAGACTAAAACGACCGGGACCGAACAATCAATAATTATTCCAAATAATTTTTACGTGGAATATTTTTTCCAATAAACTTTTACAAAAGCATTCCAGACACAGTGCATCGTTTCAGCAAACCGCACGCCAGCCGCAAGCTCAAGATTTTATTCCGGCCTACCCTGTAGACTGCGCACAGCCAACCTATTGTCAGGGGCCGACACACCAGTCAGCCCTATAAGAACAAGCCAGAAGGATTCCCTATGTCCCGCACCGATCAGCCGGCTACGACCGAGAGCACGCCCGACAGCGATCTCGCCAGCCCCCCGATCAATGCCGAGCGTCTGTTGCAGCTGATCACCAACGAATACGAAAGCCTGCCGCGCCAGCTCAAACGCATCGCCAGCTACATGAGCCAGCAAAGCGACCGGATCATGGTCGACCGCATCAGCGACATCGCCCGCGAGTGCGAAGTCCACCCGTCGGCCATCGTGCGGTTCTCCCAGCGTTTCGGGTTCAGCGGTTTCAGCGAAATGCAGGCCCTGTTCCGCGAGGCGTACACGCACAAAACCACGCCGGTTCAGAACTACCAGCAGCGCATTCGCAGCATGATCGCCAACAAATCGCAGAAAGCCAGCGGCGGCGACCTCGCCCGCGAGTGCATCGACGCGACCCTGTCCGGCATCGAACGGCTGGGGCTGGAACTCGATGACCAGGCCTTCGACAAAGCTGTGGACCTGGTGGTCAACGCCGACAACATCTACGTGGTCGGCGTGCGCCGCTCGTTCGCCGTCGCGGATTACCTGGTCTACAACCTGCAACACACCAACAAGCGCATCCATCTGGTCTCCGGCCTCGGCGGCAGCTACCGCGAGCAGATGCGCAGCGTGCGCGCCAATGACCTGGTCATCGCCATCAGCTTCACGCCCTACGGCAAGGAAACCCAGCACTGCCTGCGCATCGCCCAGCACAACCAGGCGAAAACCCTGATCATCACCGACAGCAACCTCTCGCCCCTGGCCAAACGCGCCAACACCGTGCTGCTGGTCAACGAAGGCAGCTCGTTCGCCTTCCGCTCGTTGAGCGCGACGTTGTGCCTGTGTCAGGCGCTGTTCATCGCCGTGGCCTATCGACTGGAATTGAAGGTCGACGAGATACACGAGCAAGTCGGTTTCGAAGATTAACCAAGGCCGTTTGCAGGTCGCCGAACTTCAACTAAGGTAGTCCATCCCGACATGGACACCTGAAGGAGCGGCTCAATGAAACTGATCGGCATGCTGGATTCGCCCTACGTGCGGCGCGTGGCCATTTCCGCCAGACACCTGGGCATCGACCTGGAGCACGAGTCGGTTTCGGTGTTCCGCCACTTCGAGCACTTCCAGCAGATCAACCCCGTGGTCAAGGCGCCGACCCTGGTGCTGGACGACGGCGAAGTGTTGATCGACTCGACCCTGATCATTGACTACCTAGAAGCCCTCGCCGGCCCTGGCAAAAGCCTGATGCCCGACGACCTCAAGCAACGACTGCGCGCATGGCGCCTGATCGGGCTAGGACTGGCGGCGTGCGAAAAGTCTGTTCAGCTTTACTACGAACGCAACCTGCGCCCCGCCGAAATTCAATACCAGCCGTGGGTCGAGCGCGTCGAAGGGCAACTCGCCGCAGCCTATTCAGCGCTTGAACGCGAGCTGGAAAAACAGCCTCTGGCAAACGGTGCCTTGATCGAACAAGACGGCATCACCCTCGCCGTCGCCTGGAGCTTCACCAACCTGGTGACACCGGACCAAGTCGACGCCTCACGCTTCCCGCGCATCGCCGAATTCACCGCGCAGGCGGAAAAGCTTGAGGCCTTCATCAGTACCCCGATAACCTGACCGGCCCCCTCGAACGGACCCGACCATGACCGCCGCCGAACAGCCTGCCCCGGCGCTGCACGACGGGTCCGCTAGGCACTTTCTGCGACTGGCGACGAGTACGCGGGATAATCGATGTAGCCATGCGCGCCCCCGCCGTAGTAAGCCTCCCTTCCCGCTTCGGCCAGTGGCCAGCCATGGCGCAAGCGATTGACCAGATCGGGGTTGGCTATAAACGGCCGGCCAAACACCACCAGGTCGCTTAATCCTTCTTCGATGGCCTGCTGCGCGGTTTCAAGGGTGAACCCGCCCGACACCATCAAGGTGCCGTCGTAAGCGGCGCGGAAGTCTTTTTGAAAGTCCGGCGTGCCGAGATGGCTCGCATGCAAGTAGGCAATCTGGCGTTGGGACAATGCTCCGGCCAGAGCGAGCCAGGTGGCCTCTTCGCCATCGAACGGGTGCAGGTCCGCCAAGTGGGCAAAAGGCGACACGCGCACACCCACCTTCGCACTGCCGATCTGCGCACTCACCGCATCGACCGTCTCAAGCAGCAATCGCAGGCGATTCGCAATCGGCGCACCACCGAAACGGTCTTCACGTGTGTTGAAGCCGCCGTTGATGAACTGTTCAAACAGATAGCCGTTGCCGGCGTGAATTTCGACGCCGTCAAAACCTGCCGACAGGGCATTGGCCGAGGCCAGGCGAAAGTCTGCAATGACCTGCCGAATCCCCTCGGCATCCAACGCCACGGGCGCACTCACCGGAACTTGCGCAGGCTTGCCGTCGCTGTCGTAAGCATGCACCAACGTTTGACTGGCGGGCATGGCCACAGGCGCGACAGGCGAGCGTCCCTCCAACAAGGAAAAATGCGAGACGCGCCCCACATGCCAGAGCTGGAGGAACATGCGTCCCCCGGCTTGATGAACCGCATCAGTCACGCGCTTCCAGCCTTCAATTTGCGCTGCGCTGTGGATCCCCGGGGTGTACAGGTAGCCACGTCCCTGTGGAGAGACCTGCGCGCTTTCACTGATGATCAGGCCGGCTCCGGCGCGCTGGGCGTAGTAGGTCGCCATGTCTTCAGACGGCACGGTGCCCTCGACGCGAGCGCGGGTCATCGGCGCCATGACGATGCGATTGGGCAGCACCTGATCCGCGAGGTCGTAAGAGTCGAAAAGTGATGACATGAGTAATTCCTCCGCGAGATCTCAGGCATGTGACGGGAAGTACGGCAGAACGTACTCGCCGAGTTCGTCGAGGATTTCGCCATAGGGTTGACGGCTGACCTTGGGGTTGAGCGCGATATGCGAAACACCGGCAGATTGCGCGTGCTCCAGGTAATTGCGCAGGCCGTTGCGCCCTGCCCGGAAGCCACCCTGGATGCGCTGGAATGGCTGATCCGGGTTGTCGCTGAGGTCGAAATAGCCGCCCAGGCCCAATGGTTTGAAAGCGTTGCGGTTCTCCGCCTCCTGCACGGCGGCGTGCCAGCTCTTGCCCAACGCTGCCAACCGCTCCGGGCTTTGGACGCCAGCAAGATAGCCATCAAGGTGCTGAGCCAACCATTCAACGCTCTGTTGCGCCTGGCCGACAGCAATTGACGGGACGCGGCCATACGGCGCTTTCGGCACCAGGTCCAGGTTTCCGTGTGAGCCACCGAATCGCTCGGAGCGGAAACGCGGAAAGCTCTGCTCAATCAGGGTTCGAAACACCGAAAAGGCGTCACGGTAGCGATCGCCACGGGATTCATAATCGATGCCCAGCATCGGGTAATCACTGTATCGATCACCCGAGGACAGCCCCAATACCAGTCGACCTTCACTGAGTTGATCGAGGGACGTCGCTTGCTTGGCCAGATACATCGGATCACGGGTCGGCAGCACAATACCCGTGGTGCCCAGGACAATGCTGCGGGTGGCGGCGGCCAGGTAACCGATGTAGACCAGCGGCTCAAAGATCTGCGCCACATCACCATAATCCGGGTCGTAGAAAGGTATGTCGCGCATCCATAAGGCACCAAAGCCAAGCGCTTCGGCGCGTTGCGCCATCTCCACGTGATCACGCATGGTCGGCGCCGGTCTGCCCGGGTGGGTTTCGAGCGGCAAAATCAGGCCAATCGTGAGCGCCTGCGGTTTAAACAAGCGTTGAAACCCGGGATGGCGCTCAAGCGAAGGATGGGCGGTCGGTAAAGTGGCAGGTTGAGCTGGCGGCGAGAAGTGTGTGGCAGTAGTCATGATGGCAGTCCCGTGAGTGACGATGACTGACATATTTATTGATTCCCCAGGCTGGATAAACAGCAGTTAGCGCCCCTTACACGGTCCGCTGAGTCCCCAATATCGCTATCTTTCCCACGGCACGCCTGTTTCCCAACGCTCGATCAACAGGTCAATAAACCTGCGAACGCGGGGGGACAGGTGACGCTTGCTGGTGTAGACGACTCTGATGGGATCAGGAGGTGCGCGATAGGGTTTCAACACTTCCACTAACGTGCCATCGCGCAGGTCGTTACCCGTAATGTAGGTCGGCAGATGAATCAGGCCGATGCCTGCCAGCGCCGCTTCTCGCGTGGCTTCTGAACTGTCGATGTTCAGTCGCCCCGGCTGTTCGTAGAGATGAAGGCCGGCAGGTGTCTGGTAACGCCAGACGGTCGGCCGCTCGCCACTGAACAACGCGATGGTGTCATGCCCGACAAGGTCAGCGGGCGTTTGCGGCACGCCGCGTTGGGCCAGATAAGCAGGCGATGCACACGTCGCGAATTGCTGCCAAGCCACGGTACGGGTGAATAATTGGGAGTCATCTTTGGGCATGCCAATTCGTATGGCGATGTCGATGCCCTCCTCGACCAGATCAACAAAGCGATCGGTAAACCAGACATCCGCCCGCAGTTCAGGCCACTGCTTCAGATAAGCATCCAGAATCGGCAGAATGTGGCGCTGACCAAAGGACAGCGGTGCCGTGAGCTTAAAAGTCCCGGTGGGCCGCCCACGACGCAAGGCCATGGTCGCTTCCACTTCATCCAGATCTTCGAGAATCTGACGCCAGCGCTCATAGGCGACCTGCCCCTCGTCAGTCAGACTCAGTTTGCGCGTCGTGCGATTGAGAAGCCGTGCGCCCATCCGGCTTTCCAGGCGAACTATGCTTTTCCCCACCGCCGACCGGGTCAGGCCAAGAGAAGCCGCCGCAGCGGTAAAGCTTCCAGCCTTTACGGCGCAGACAAATGCAGCGATGTCACCCAATCGGTTGGCTTCCATGGTTTAGCTCTACTCCAGGACTTGCATAGAGTGTATGCGGAGCATGAGGCCCATGAAGTTTCCTGCTCATTTATCAATAGGACTGGATCATGTTCCTCAAGCGCAAATGATTTGACCCGTGAGCCCGCCACTATCACGGAATTCGCCGCGCAGACAGAAAAGCTTGAGGCTTTCATCAGTACCCCGATAACCTGACCGGCCCCCTCGAACGGACCCGACCATGACCGCCGCCGAACAGCCTGCCCCGGCGCTGAAGGAAATCTTCAACGCCGAACGCCTCAAACACATCGCCACCGAAATGACGGCGGTCTACCCGGCCTTCAACGCCAAAGCCTTCCTGAAAATGGCCAACGACGGCCTCGCCGACCTGTCGATCATGCAACGCATGGCCCGCGTCAGCGAATGCCTGCACGCCGTGCTGCCGCTGGATTACGACGAATCCCTCGAAGTGCTACGCGCCCTCGCCCCCCGCCTCAACAGCGGCTTCGTCAGCATCTCGCTGCCACATTACGTGGCGATGTATGGCACGCATGACTTCGAGCAATCGATGGACGCGCTCAAATACTTCACCGCATTTGGCTCGGCAGAATTTGCGATCCGGTATTTTCTGCGCAGCGATCTGCAACGGTCATTGGCGCTGATGCAGGCATGGTCCCGGGATGAGAACGAGCACGTGCGGCGCCTGGCCAGCGAAGGCAGTCGGCCGCGTTTGCCATGGTCGTTTCGGTTGGAACAGATTCAGAGTGATCCGACATTGGCGGCGGCGATTCTCGACAACCTCAAGGCAGATGACAGCCTTTACGTGCGCAAGTCGGTGGCTAATCACCTGAATGACATCACCAAGGACCATCCGGAGTGGGTGCTGGACTTGATTGAGGGGTGGTCGCTGGAGAACAAGCACACGGCGTGGATTGCCAAGCACGCGTTGCGCAGTTTGATCAAGCAGGGGAATCAGCGGGCGTTGGCGATTATTGGGGCCAGCGGTAAGGCAGAGGTTGAGATTGTTGGGGTGAAGGTGGAGCCGGCGGTGATTCGGTTGGGGGAGAAGATTACGTTGTCGTTTGCGGTGAAATCCACGGTGGCGGAGAGTCAGCGGTTGGTGATTGATTATGCGATTGATTATGTGAAGGCCAATGGCAGCACTTCGGCGAAGGTGTTCAAGCTGAAGGCGTTGACGTTGGCTGGTGGGGTGACTGAGCGGGTTAGTCGTGGGCAGCAGATCAAGGAGCTGACCACTCGGAAGCACTATGTGGGATTGCATGTGGTGCATATTTTGGTGAATGGCGAGCGTCTGGCCAGCACGTCATTCAAAATTCTTGCCTGAGACATGCTGCTCTTCTGTGGGAGCGAAGCTTGATCGTGATGGCGCCAGGCCAAACCTGCCGTGTTATCGCAAAAATCAAATCTTCCATTTGCGCCGTCCGCTTAGTATCGGGTGCAGGGCTTAGCAAAGGGCAGCAATCGCCCCCCAAGCGGTCGTAGGCGTTCAGACGATAAGAGTTGGAACCGTACCCCCAGAGCGCAACCGTAGATTAAACTCGACTTTTGGGTTTCAAGGATAGGTGAAGGCATGGCAAGTGAGTTTCACTACCCTCCTGAAGTGTTCAATTTGCTGGTGGATACAATTCCACTACTCTTCCGTGGCAAAAAAGACGTCGTTCTCTTTTTCCAGGGTGCGGGTGTCTCTCAAGAAGATCTTAGGGAAGTCACCCGCATCGTCAGCACCAATCGCAACGCCATCAATAAATATGAGATCGTTCGCAACGTACTCACAAAGGTAAATGCACGAGGCGATAGTGGCCTGCGCGCGCGCCGCGAAATCATAAAGCGCGTCACCGAGTTCGATAACTTCGATACCTGTTGGGATAGCGACCGGCTCAAGGCCAAGGGCCTTGTGTCGGAACTGGGTAAGACCGTTAACGTCAAGGACTCCTTCACGCGTATGAAGCAAGAGCGCGATGCGGAGCGGGGTCAGGTGGTTTCCCGTCAACGTGCGGAACAGGCAGCGGCGGCCGAAAAGCGCACCAAGATCGAGGACGTTGCCAAAAGGCTTTTCGCCTTGTTCGCAATGGACGATAAACCTCATGAAAGAGGCAAACTGCTCGAAGCTGTGCTGAATGACTTATTCAAGGCGTACGGCATCCTTGTTCGTGAAGACTTTCGTCGAAAAGACCCAGACACCAGCACCGTCCTTGAGCAGATAGACGGAGTGATCGAGCTTGATGGGACGATTCATTTAGTTGAAATGAAATGGCTCAACGGGCCGGTAGGTATTGGAGAATTTTCACCACACCTAAGCCGATTGTTCATGCGGGCGAACGCGCATGGCATTTTCATTGCTACAAACGGGTATACGGAGTCCGTTCTGACTGAATGCAAGAATGCGTTGAATCTCAAAACGATCTTTCTATGCTCGTTACGGGAGTTCGTAATACTTCTCCAGCGGCAAGCTGATCTAGTGGGATTCCTGAAAACAAAGTCCCATGCTGCTATCGTTGACAAAGTCCCATACTTAGAGATTTTGGTATGACTCCAACTGAGCAAACGAGAGGACGGATTTATTTTTTTAAAAAAAAATTATTAATAACTTAGGAGTGGCAATCAGTACGCTTGACACCGCTCGCCTCGCTCACTGGATTCGCAAAAGCTACGCTTTTGCTCGCCTATCAGCTTAATCGTAAGTTCTTTGAGGACCCTCACATGACAAGAGTAGTGACAAAAGATGACTGCCTAGCAGAGATTAACAGATTTTTTAAGTATTACTCAGTCTACTGCCAAAGCCCAGACCCGGACACTGTAAGAGAAGTCCTTGCTTCTATTTACAGCATTAACGACAAAGTAAGAAAGGCTGGTTATCCAGATTTTTTTGACAGCGATGAGTTCCTTGCAATTAAAGCTATTCGTAATTACGCAATTCACCAAGCCGAAATCCACAACAAAGCTAGAGCATTACCAATGCAGTCTACGGCCCCTATAAAGGCTGACCTGAGCATTCTTTGCTTAATACCTAAAGATGTGATCGAGGCGGTTTGTGAAAATACAAATTTAGCAGGAAAGACCGCCATTAAAAACGCATGTGTTTATTACAGAAGTTATGTAGATATTTATCCATGCATTTTCAATTTTGGGGTTCAGCTTTTTCTATACACCGAAAGAAACAGCTTGGAGGTTAGCACTAACGAGTACCGAGCATTTAAGAATTCTATTGAGTTTGAAAGAAAGAATAATTACCCACATCACGTGAAGGGGGGGTTTAGCTTGCCTCATGGAGGAGATGTGAATGAGTTTATTGAGAGCAGCCTTCACTCTATAGAGGAAAAAAATGAGCTACAAAATGCACTATACTCAGAAAAAGATGGGATGTTCACTTTTAAGGGCTTCAGCTGAATACAAGTAGTGGAAAAAGGGACGAATCTGTTTTCCGAAGAAAAAATAAATTCATCCCTTTTTACACCTTTTTTACTCATGGACTAATTCGAAAACCGTGCTTAGCTAGATATACGATGCAAACCTATGCTGCTCATCTCTAGTGCCTAAGAAACGCGTCAGCTACCATTCCAGTGATAGGCAACCATAAACTTCAATATCTCAACCTCAGTAGAGGTATCGAAATACTCAACTACCTCTCGCAAACGTTGGTGTCCTCACACCTCCTCGACGTTTGATTTTAGCTGCAACCCTGAAAATATCAGGCATATTAATTTTGTCTTCTGCTCGATATTCCACTACACCAATATTTACGAGCGCTTCAAGTAGAAGCTCTTCCTTATTTGGTCCTGGCTCAAGCAACTCAACCGGGCCAGGCTGCTCAGTGTTCAAACTGTTAACGGAGTCGACCGTTCCCCTTTCCGCCCAGCGGGTAATGAAGGAACGTGGCGCACAAGGAACTTCGAGCCCTGCTAGATCGTCGAGTACTCGACGAATCCATGGATAGTCTTCAGATAGTTGGTCAACACGTATTGCAGAAGCCGATTGCACACCCTCCCTAATGCCATGGTGATCTATCACTGTATGCAAAGGTAGTTGCCTAGATGTTGCTGCGCGCTGAAGCGTAACCAAAAAGCTCCGAGGAGTAGTCTCATGAAATGCGTCAGCCAAATGATCTATGATCCAGGTATAAGTTCTTCCTCGCCTATGGTCGGTCCCCATATACTCCCCAGCAATCAAACTAAACGCACTTCTCTGCTCAGCCGATTCATTTAGTCTAGAATATGGCCGAAGAGGTTTCCCCGTTACTGCTTTGTAGATTTTTGCAAAAACTTTCTGAGAGGCAACATCATTGGTCAACTGCTGAAAGAACAAGCCATACAGATCTGTCGAAAACCAATTTAGCTCTATACGCGCTGCTTTAATTTTCGACGCATCAGGAAAGTTAAATATAGCACTATCCTTAAACTGGTCGGTACGCATAAATACTTTAGCGCGCATACTTGTATAACCTTGCATACTCAATGTCAGCGCTAAAACTCCACGTGTTAGGGGCCGTATGGCCTCCCAAGACTTCCCGAGTCTATCAAGCGCGTCAAATACTAGCAAAAACCTCTTATTGTTCCGAGTGTAATAATTGTCAGCCTTGATAAGAAGCGCTTCGCATTTTCCTGGATAAGCATTGACCCAGTCGACGAGATCATCAAAATCACTTTTGATACGCAACTTCGCATACTTGGCTACGGCCTTTAGTAACACCGCTGTCCAGATCACCTCAGGATCAATATTCCGGTGCAACAAAGCACTCAACACCCTAGGTGATGGCGCCACACCAGATAGTTCAGCCGCGCTTTGATGGAAACCTAGCTCAACATCTGCGGAAGCCATCGCGTCAAATGAGTTGTTTTTTGCAATGGATTTTCGAATAGTTGAGTTCGCCAAAGCACCTGACCATACACTCTTCCCGGTCCCCCTATTCCCCACAACAAGTGGCCTTTCGAAATCTAAAGCGTCTTTGTGACCCATCGGAACATAAATTTCGGCAATAGGTAGCGCTCGTGCCGCACTCGATGCCGATTCTGGCTTGAACGCCGAAACAACATCTCTAATTGCCCTAATCTCATAATCTTCTAGTTCCATTAATATCCTAGCCTCTCACAAAGCTGCTCCAAGAACACTCCAAAAACCGGCAAAACAAAATCTTCTGAGTTTTGAAGGCCATTCTCATCCAAGGGATTATATTCATAGAAATTTTCGGACATTAATATCGGCCAGGCATAATGGGGTGCCGTAGGGTCATCTAGATCAAAACCAAACGCCTCTGTAAGTCCTTCAGCGGCCTCCTCCCCATCTAATTCGTCATACAGATACGAGCTAAATAGTTCCCATGACCGGTCTCTGAACCGTTTTAAGCAATTTTCCGAATCTAAAGCCTTAGCATGAACAACTTTAAGCTTATATCGCCAGTCCTCTGGCGAAACCGCCTCGGTTTTATGTCGAGCAAGGTGGGCAAGAAAGTACGTATAACCATCCCAAGTTTGCGGGGTATCGACACCAAAAAATAAAACATCCGCGCCGAGTCCTTGAATTGTGGCGGCGGTACTTTCATTTAACCCAGCTCTCGCATCAACAAAAATAACATCGTAGTTATGCCCGTTGCAAAGCTGGAGTATCAGTTCTCTAGTTTTATCTAGAAAAGAAATTGCCCCGCCATCAGCATCTACGACTTCGAGATATGCCCTCGATATTTTCCCAAGTACATTTTGCGGTGATACCTGGCTACTCAGACCTGTAGCAGGAACAATAGTAAACGAACCGCCAGATTCATCCTGATACGCCACTCGACACATATCACCCATAAATTCCGGGTTTATTACAGTCCTTCCAAACTCCACGTAGAAATCTAGGGCACCATAAGACGGAAGCTCGCTTTTATCAAGGAACATACCCCCAATACCTGGGGCTTCTAAATCCAAATCAATAGCAAGTACAGCTTTCCCTTTTCTAGCTAAATGGACAGCTGCAACGGAAAGTGCTGTAGACCTACCGACACCACCTTTTAGACTCGAAAAAACTACAATTTTTGGGGCTCCAGGTATTGGCTGCTGAATACTCCTCACCCAATCGCCACCGACAATACGTCTCTCAACGTACCGAACATAATCCTGATAGCCATCGGGACAGATGACGAATTCGAACTTATCATTCAACTTATCTGCTAGAGATGAGTCAAACATTTCTTCGGGTGTAAGTATCGGTGGATCGGTAGCGTAAACCCCAAGCACACTAGAGAGCTTACTGGATAACATCTCTTTAAGCTCAGGAACCATAGCCTCGCGCAACACTACAGTTATAAATCCCTCTGTATCTCGGAGTAGTAGATTTTCAGCAAAGAAGCCTTCTCCACACACTTCTACAGCAATCTGCAAAGTTAGAGGTAAAACATCATCGTACCGAACAACGCGCACTTCATCTACCACAACTATCTCCTTAACTTTGCAGCGAACATCAGCGAGCGCGCCTGCCCACGCCATAGCTCGTAGTTTTGCCTAGTAACAGTACCATCTTCGGAGTATCTGCTACCTACTTTCCAATCTTGCATAAAGACGGGGCTTTTTATTATGGTGTAAAGCCCGTAATGCAACCGTTGATTAAGATGACGTTTAGCCACATTAATCAATTCCGGAAAATGCCCATGAAGACTATCGATATCAGCGCGTAAAGAAAGTACCGCGTGTTTTATAGCACACTCTGCACAAAACCCGATCAGGTGGCCCGCACCATCTAAACGTTCCGACACCGCAAGTGTGTCGGCGTCGCCATAGTGACGTACAGCGGCAGCGGCAAATTTTTCTTCCATAAGTGCACTCCGTTAATTGATCCCGCTTGCCTCTGTATGCTCGAACGCTTGAATTCTTAGCTTTGCATTCTGCCGGATCAGTTGAAAAAAGTCCTTAGATCCACGCATAAATGCTAATGATCCACATCATTTACCCCCCAAAGCATACTCACAGTAATAGAAATACGCAGCCTTGGCGTTTGGGCCACCCCTCATCGGCGCCTCTCAAATCGGGCAGAGAGGTGGCTGTCGCCTACTGGACAGCCTCTATTTAGTGACAGTTAAATGACCCGCTTTAACTGAGAACCACCCAAAACTCAACGTCTGCTTTTGGCCGATCGAAGCCGATATTGATCCGATTTCGCCCGAAAGCTTTGGCGTCACGCATGCGGATGCCCACTTATGAATCTCCCCTCTGTGACGCCGGCCTACCCGACCGCCACAGAGGGATTGCCCTTACTCCTTCACTTCAACCTTATCCAACGCCTGATTCACCGCCAATTCCCCCAACATCACCACCTGCGTAATCCCCAGCAGCGTTTTGCGATGCGAGTTATCCAGCAACGCCGCAAAATTGCTGAGCATAGTAGTCGCCGAGCCCAGTGATTCGCTGGCGTTGGCCAGCAGGGATTCGGTGTCGTATGCCGGGTTGGCGAGGAACATGGGTTCGGGTTCGTGGGTGCTGGCCATGATGTTGGCACCTGGATTGAGGTAGTGGTCGAGGGCGCGTTCGGCGGCTTCGTGGAGTTTTTTGGAATCGAGGGATTCGTAGGGGGATGCCGGATTGGTGTCTGGTGGGTTGGGTGTTGGTTTGATCATGGTGAAACCTCTAGCGCGAATATTTCAAGGAACCATCACTCTCTCGCTACCAAACGGAGGGTGGCGGCCATACGCGGGTTGGTAGACCGGTCGCACTAGAACCCGGCGCCCACAAGTGGGCCCCACGCATGACCACCATGAACGCAAAGTCTTGTGAAACCGACTGCGTAAAGGTGAAGCCATGAGTCTAGAACGATCCGGGCTACCAAACCCGATCACTGTTTTTCAGTGACCCCGCCACGATAGAACCCGTGTCCTAGACGCACAAGCCGGCGGATTCTGGCGTACGCGTAGGTAATGACGCAAGGCGTTGTAGGCCTTGGGACGTAACACTGAGTGTCTTTAAACGTGAGCCTTGAAACCTGTTTAAGTGCATCAACAGTCGAGCAAAACATCCGAGCCTGGATCTGGGGCGTCAGGTCTGACGCCATCGCGAGCAGGCTCACTCCTACAGGGGATTGTGTCGGCCTGAACGTTCGGGGCGAGTTTGCCTCTACTTGATGGGATGACTGGACCGGACCGGCCTCAGATCATGGATTGAATTTCAAATGCCGATTTCACCGGAAATTTGAGGTGGCACGGATACGGTTGCCGACGGACTCTCCCCTTTGACGAACGAACCGACCGCCACAAAGGGGTTTGGACTTACTCCTTCACCCCAACATCACCAACCGGGTAATTCCCAACAACGTCTTGCGGTGCGAGTTATCCAGCAACGCCGCAAAATGGCTGAACATGGTCCTAGCCGAGCCCACTGATTCGCTGGCGTTGGACAGCATGGATTTAGTGTCGTTAACGACTCGTCCAAACCCAAGGGGCTGCTTTGGGTCGATCTCCGTCCTCCACGACCGGCAGTCTTTTTCAAAAAGTTTTCTGAATGTAATCGGTTGTCCTCCAGCTGAGTGACTCAAACGCAATACAAGTTCACAACAGCCTTTGCTGACCGCACACGTGCAACCCACACAAGAAAACGCAGCAGCTGTCGCCCTCGATATTTAGCTGAATGGGGTCGGCTTTTATTGTGCGGCCGCACCTCCACCACTGCATATGAGCTGCTTTTAGGGGCCCGCGACACTTTAAACCTTCCAGTTCGCACGGCTGATCGACGGCAATAACATTCATGGGATGCGAGGGTTTCGCATACGTGACCGGGTAAGGATTGCCGAATTTCACATAGTCTTAAAGACTAGTCAGTAGTCATACGGACTAATATTTGTGTTGTACATATGACGACATGAATTCCTATCTAATTGATATATAAAGAATAAAATATTGGCATGCTTTATGGATTGTTTAGGGAAATGAACCCGAAGCAGGAATACGCCATGTCTCGTTCTATCCTCCTACCTTTCACCCTCTTCTTGTTGCTCTCGCCCGTGTGTATGGCCGACCAGGTCGTTCGTGAGGTGCCTGATACCACCGCCGGCAAGGCCGTCGGTGTCGTGACCGGGTTGATGGTCGGTGCCGTGGGTGGCCCCGTTGGAGCACTGATCGGTGCCGGCGCCGGATTCTTTGCCGGCAGCTCGGTTCAAGAAGCAACCGGCCTCACGGAAACCGCTTACGAAGTGAAAGACACCCAAGGCGAAATCAGCACCGTTCGCTCGCCCAATGCTCGCTTCGAACCGGGTCAGCAAGTCACTCGGAAAGGCCCGCGCCTGATACCTCAGGACAGCTGAAACCGCCATCGCCACGAACTCCTTTTTAGGATCCGCTCATGGGTCGGATCCTCTTTTTTCTCAGTATGCCCCTCAGTCAGTTGACTGATTTATCACGACTAAAAATAGAGGTGCCTAAGCCGTGGGTGCGCCGAATTCGAATTCGCAGCAACAACTTTTCAATCATTTCAGGGGAAACACAATGCAAGCCATCAACGCCAAAGTCTTGAGTGCACTGGAAAACGTCATGGTTATTTCCACCACTGACTTGCAAGGCAACATCACTTACGTCAATGACCTGTTTTGCAAGCTTACCGGGTACACCAAAGAGGAATTACTGGGCCAGCCACATAACGTGGTGCGCCATCATTCGGTGCCAAAGAGCACCTACAAGCAGATGTGGGACACCATCAAGAAAGGTGAGATCTGGACCGGCGTGATCCCCAACGTTGGCAAGGGCGGCGGCCTGTACGTGGTAGATACCACGGTGCAGCCGCTGTTTGATGAACAGGGAAATATCGTCGAGTACATCAGTATCCGCAGGGTAATCAACGACTTGATGAGTGACTTCGAAGCACTGGAGTTTTCCAAGGAGCAATTCGACGAACATTACGACAGGTAACCGTCATGACAGACGTAATCGAACGCATTGTGATCGGTTACGGCTCTGAGTCCGGCAATGCACGCGGGTTGACGCAACGCTTATTGCGTCTGCCCTGTCTGCAGCCGTATGAACTGGCCGTGCAGGATCTCAACTCGCTGAACCTCGACAAACTGACGCCTCGTGACGTGTTGATCATCGTTTGCAGCTCTTTCGGCGACGGTGATCCGCCGGGAAATGCCGATCGTTTCATGGATCAACTGAATGCTTCGCCATCCCTGAACGGCCAGCCCTACGCGATCTTCGGGCTGGGCGACACGGCTTACCCGACCTTCTGCGGTTTTACCAAAAGCCTGGATGCCGCACTGCTGCAAAAACAAGCCCGCCCGTGGATCACCCGCGTGGACGCCGACACCGATTTCGACGGTTTTTTCGACATCTGGTGCGCAACCCTTGCAGCAGTGCTCAAGGGTGATCGGCGTGCCGGCAGCACCTTGAACCTGCAAGTCACCGCCTATGGCGAAAACGCCGCGTGGCCGGCACGCGTCATCTCTCGCACCCGGCTGAACACCACGGCGCCTTACGCCTGGCAGATTCGCCTCGACATTGAAGGCAGCGGCATCAAGTACCGTGCGGGTGACAACCTGTACGTGCTGGCGCAAAACGATCCGCAACTGCTAGCGCAAATCAGCCAATGGTTCGGCCGCGAAGAGGCCGCCACTTTGCTGGCTACCAAGGAGCTACGGCAGCTGGGCAAATCGCTGCTGCGCGAACTTGCTCGGTGCAGTCAGCACGACACCTTGAAAACCTTACTGAAAGTCAGCAACCGCAAGGATCTGGAAGTCTATCTGTACGGCAAGGATGTGCTCGACGTGCTGGACGATTTCTGTGATCCCGCGCAGCTGAGCCTGGAAGATTTGATCGAATGGTTGCCCGACTGTTTGCCGCGCGCCTATTCGATTGCCTCTCATGACAACCCCGGTTACGTGGACGTGTGCATTCGCGAAATCGCTTATGACATGGCGGACCGCTCGCGCACCGGCACCGCGACCGGGCACCTCACCGGGGAGCATCCCAGCGCCCGGGTATTTGTCCGCAGTAATCCGCGCTTTCACCTGCCACGCCAGGTCGGACACCCGGTAGTGCTGATCGGTACCGGCACCGGCATCGCGCCATTGATCGCGCTGCTGGAGCAGATGGAGCAGCAAAACAACCCTCTGCAAACCTGTCTGATCTTCGGGGACCGGCGCCGTGAAGCGGATTTCCTCTACCAGTCGCGCCTGGAAAATTGGCAAGCCAATGGCGTGCTCGATCGGGTGATTACCGCGTTCTCCCGGGACTCGCAAACCCGTTACTACGTGCAGGACGCAATGCTTGAACACGGTGCTTACTTGTGGGGAATACTGAACCTGGGCGCACATCTGTATGTGTGTGGCAACAAAAATAATCTGGAACGCGCCATCGAGCAGGCCCTGAAGAGCATCGCAATGAACTTCGGCCAACTGGATGAGGACGACGCGCAGGCCTTCGTCGACGAGTTATCAGCCGAAAATCGCCTGCACAAGGAAGTGTATTGAGCCTATGAAGCGATGCCCGGCAACGGACGCCGAGCCCAGTGACTCGCTGGCGATGGCCAGCAGGGATTCTGTATCGTACTTGGGGTTGGCGAGGAACATGGGTTCGGGAAACCAGGAACCCGGCAGACCGTGAGGTCTCCCGCACAAAGCCGCCATTTCAAGGACCTGAATGAGCGTCCTGTGACAGGGCTATGCGACTGGCATTCCGGCGGGCTTGCAGACCCGATCACTGATGAGCAGTGACAGGAATCAAGTTACCGACGGGGCCCTAGACGCACAAGCCGGCGGATTCTGGCGTACGCGTAGGCAACGACGCAAGGCGTTGTAGCCGTTGGGACGTAACACTGAGTGTCTTTAAACGTGGGGGCTCAAACATGTTTAAAACAGTGGATATCGAAGTGGGAGTTTTTGGCTGGAGTTGATGGCGTCTGGGATGACGCCATCGCGAGCAGGCTCACTCCTACAGGGGATTGTGTTCGGCCTGGGGGCTCGGGGCGGTAATGAGCGCGTCCGGTGTCTGGTTGGCACCGGGCTTGGGATTAACGCTGGCGCTGGTTGATGGGATTGTTGGATCGGCCGGGCAGCATGCGGGTCAGGGTGTTGTCGCGGACCCAGTAGTGGTGAAACAACCCCGCCGCCGCGTGCAAGCCGATCAGCCAGTAACCCGCGCTGCCCAGCAGTTCGTGCCAGTACTTGAATTGCTTGGCCAGGTCCGGGTCTACCGCGACCGGCGATGGCAGGTAGAACTCGAAATAAGGCATCGGTTTGCCGCCGGCGGACAGCATCAGCCAGGCCAATAACGGCGTGGCGATCATCAATACGTACAACGCCAGGTGCATGAGGTGCGAAACGCCGGTCTGCCATTTGGGCAGTGCCGGGGTGATCGGTGGCCGAGGCGTCAGGCGACCGAGCAAACGCACCCACACCAGGGCGAAGATGCTTAAGCCGAAGAGGCCGTGCAGCCCGAGAAACATGGCTCTCAACGGTTGGCCCTTGGGCAGCAGGCCTTTGATTTCGATGCAGGCGTACACGCCGACGAACAGTGCCAGCATCAGCCAGTGCAAGGTGATCGAGAGTTTTCCATACCGATGGGTCATTGATTCGCGGGTCATAACGGGCCTCATGAATGTCATTGCCGGCGGCCGAGTCATTCGTGCGGCCGGGGTGCGGTGTGTCAACGCACCGACGGGGCACACCCTGCCCGCGAAGTCTTAAGGCAATCTGAAGACAGCGGAAGATGATCTTTTTCTTACCTTCAGATTCCGTTAAGAAATGGCTTCGATACTTCTCCCACACTTACTCGGGAGGCGTCTTCCAATGCCTGACTTTGAATGGAATATTCCTCTACCCCTACGCTTCGGCCAGGCCGAAGCTCCGCCGATGAACCTGGCCAGGGCGTTACCGGACGACGTCGAGCGCCCGGTCTTTGAAGCCTTTATTCAGCAACGTTTTCGTAAAGCCCATGGCGCCGACATTCGTCATTTCATGCCGGAGCTGTTTGGCATGAGTGATGCCTCCGGTTCGCTGTGTGCGGTGGCCGGTGTGCGCATGGCCAATGCTGAGTCGTTGTTTCTGGAACGTTATCTGGACGAGTCGATCGAGCCGCTGATCAGCGCTGCGGCGGACCGCCCGGTGGATCGTGCCGGTATCGTCGAGGTCGGCAATCTGGCCGCCAGTGACACCGGCAGTGCGCGGATGAGCATCATTGCCATCACTTACTTGCTGGCCATGGGCGGCCTGGAATGGGTGGCGTTCACCGGCAACATCGGCTTGGTGAACAGCTTTCATCGCCTGGGCTTGAAACCGGTGACGCTGTGCGCGGCCGACCCTGAGCGGCTGGGGGACGAACGCCAGCACTGGGGCAGTTATTACGAGAGCAAACCTTGGGTGCACGTCGGCAACATCCGCGCCGGTTTTATTCATTTGCGCAACATCGGGATGTTCAATCGCCTGGGTTTGCCGACATCCCTTGAGGAATCCAGCCATGTCGCCTGAAACCGAGCGTTTCAAACAGACCTTGCGCAGCCATGCCGAGCGCAAGACCAGCGCCATCGCGTTGTGGGGTGATCATCAGAAGGTGGATTACGCCACGCTGTATGCCGAGGTGGTGTATCGCCAGCAACGGCTGCGCGATGAGCAGGTCAAGGTGATTGCGCTGGCGTTGGACAATGGCGTCGAAGCGATGCTCTGGGACCTGGCCGCGCTGTTCGAAGGCCTGACTTGCCTGACGTTGCCGCCTTTTTTCAGCCCCGCTCAGCGCGCCCATTGTCTGGAACAGAGCCAGGCCGAACGGGTGATTGCCGAACCTGCACTGGACGACGAGTTGCAAACGGCCGGTTACGAGAAAAACGGTGAGTTCTGGCGCCGCACCTTCAGCGGCCCGAACCGTATGCCGGAAGGGACCGCCAAACTGACCTTCACCTCGGGCACCACGGGCACGCCCAAAGGCGTGTGCCTCAGCGCCGAGAGCCTGTTGACGGTCGCTCGCGAACTGAATCAGGCGAGCAAACCCGTCGATCCGCAGCATCATCTGGCGTTGTTACCCTTGGCGATTTTGCTGGAAAACCTCGGTTGCTACGCCGCGCTGTATGCCGGGGCCACGTTGAGTTTGCCCAGTCAGAAAACCCTGGGGATTCAGGGCGCCAGCGGTGTTGATGTGCCACGGCTGCTCGGTTGCCTGGCCACCCGGGCGCCCGAGAGTCTGATCCTGGTGCCGCAGTTGTTGCAGATGTTGGTCAGCGCCGCCGAGCAGAAAGCCTTCAGCCCTTACTCGTTGCGGTTTGCGGCGGTGGGTGGCGCGCGGGTGGCCGAGGAGTTGCTGCACCGCGCGCAACGCATCGGCATCCCTGTTTACGAAGGTTACGGCCTGTCGGAGTGCGCCTCGGTGGTGTGCCTCAATCGCCCCGAAGCGCGCCGTCTCGGCAGTGTCGGCCGGCCCCTGCCCCACGTCACGATTCGCCTGGCCGAGGACGGCGAGGTGCTGGTCAAGGGTTCGACCTTGCTCGGTTATCTGGGAGAGGCGCCGCACACCGATGAATGGTGGCCGACCGGCGATCTCGGCGAGTTTGACCCGGACGGTTTTCTCTACCTCAAGGGTCGCAAGAAGCATCAATTCGTCACCAGTTTTGGGCGCAACGTCAACCCGGAATGGGTCGAGGCTGAATTGACCCAGCGCCGCCATATCGCCCAGGCCTTCGTCTACGGCGAAGCCATGCCGCACAACCATGCACTGCTCTGGCCCCATCGCCCGGACTGCACCGACGCCGAACTGGCTGCCGCCGTCGCCGAGGCCAACGAGGCCTTGCCCGGTTATGCGCAGGTCCATCAGTGGACCCGTCTCGATCAACCGTTCACCCCCGCCAATGGCCTGCTTACCGCCAATGGCCGCCCGCGCCGTGACGCCATCATCGAGCATTACCGGGCGCAACTGACTGAATCTGTACTTTCCGAGGAATCCGCATCATGAGTTTTTTCGACACGCTGCAAGAAGCCACGCAACACGAACGTCATGAACTGTTCAACCTGCCGGTCATCCGCGATGCCCTTGAGGGCAAGGTCAGCCTGGAAAGCTACCGGGCCTTCCTGGCGCAAGCCTATTACCACGTGCGCCACACCGTGCCGTTGATGATGGCGTGCGGGGCGAAATTGCCGTCGCGCCTGGAATGGCTGCGCAAAGCGGTGTGCGAGTACATCGAGGAGGAATACGGTCACGAGCAGTGGGTGCTGGACGATATCGAAGCCTGCGGCGGCGACCGCGTTGCCGTGCGCGACGGTCGTCCGAGCCTGCCGATTGAATTGATGGTCAGCTACCTCTACGACCTGATTGCCCGCGATAACCCGGTCGGCCTGTTCGGCATGGTCAACGTGCTGGAAGGCACCAGCATTGCCCTGGCCACCCACGCCGCCGGCAGCATCCGCGAGCGCCTGGCGTTGCCGGAAAGCGCCTTCAGTTACCTGAGTTCCCATGGCTCTTTGGACATTGAGCACATGCAGACTTATCGCCGGTTGATGAATACCCTCGACGATCCGGACGACCAGGCTGCGGTGATTCAAGCCTCCAAAGTGGTGTACAAACTTTACACCGATATGTTCCGCGGCTTGCCGCGTGACGGGGAGGCCCTGCATGAAGTTGCATGATGCCCGCGTGGTGCTGACCGGCGCCAGCGGCGGTATCGGCCTGGCGATCGCCACCGCGTTGTGCGCCAGCGGCGCCCGGGTGCTGGCGGTGGCTCGGCACCAGGAACCGCTGCGGCCTTTGCTTGAACGCTATCCGCAAAACCTGTGCTGGGTCGGCGCGGACCTGACCGTGCTGTCCGACCGACGCAAGGTGCTGACCGCAGCCGAATCGATTGGCGGGATCAACCTGCTGATCAACGCCGCCGGGATCAATCACTTCGCCATGCTTGAGCAGCTGGAGGACAGCGATATCCACGCCATGATGGCCCTTAACATCAGCGCGCCGATTTGCCTGACCAAAACCCTGCTGCCGCTGCTCAAACAAGCCGAGAGCGCGATGGTGGTGAACGTCGGCTCGACTTACGGCTCCATCGGTTACCCCGGTTACGCCAGTTATTGCGCCACCAAGTTTGCCTTGCGCGGGTTTTCCGAGGCCCTGCGCCGGGAGTTGGCGGACACCCGGGTCAGCGTGCTCTACGTCGCCCCGCGCGCTACCCGCACCAGCATGAACAGCCCGGCGGCGCAGGCGTTGAACGATGCGCTCAAGGCCAACGTCGACGATCCGCAAACCGTTGCCGCCGCGGTGATGCACGCGATTGCCGGTGACCGGCGCGACTTGTACCTCGGCTGGCCGGAGCGCTTTTTTGTGCGCCTGAACAGCCTGCTGCCCAATCTGGTGGACCGTGGCTTGCGCAAGCAATTGCCGCTGATCCGTCGCCTGAGTCAGAAGCCCGACAACGAGACCCTCAAACCATGAAGAAGATCATCGCTTGCCTGCTGCTGGGAGCCCTGAGCCAGAGCGTCTGGGCACTGGAACCCGCCGATAAGCAACGCCTCCAGGGCATCCAGCAAAGCTGGGCGCACATTCAATACGAAGTCCCGGAAGCGCAACGCACCGCTGCGTTCGAGAAACTGGCAGGCCAGGCATCCGCGTTCACTCAGGAACGTCAATCGGTGGCCGAAGCCTGGATCTGGTCCGGCATCGTCAACAGCAGCTGGGCCGGTGCCCAAGGTGGCCTCGGTGCGCTGAGCAAGGTGAAGGCCGCGAAAGCCGATCTGGAAAAAGCCATGACGCTGGACCCCAAAGCCTTGCAAGGCTCGGCCTATACCAGCCTCGGCGCGTTGTATGATCGCGTCCCCGGCTGGCCCATCGGTTTCGGTGACTCGGACAAGGCCGAACAGTTACTCAAACAGGCCTTGCAACTGAACCCGGAGGGCATCGATAGTCTGTACTTCTGGGGCGATCACCTCTACCGTCAAAAACGTTACAGCGAAGCCCGCAGCGCGTTGCAAAAAGCCCTGCAGGCCGCCCCGAGACCAGGCCGTGAACTCGCCGACGCCGGGCGACGCAAAGAGATCGAAACGTTGCTGGTGGACGTGAACAAGAAACTCAACTGACAGGAGTCCGTGTGCGCTTATTACTGATTGAGGACGACGTGGCCCTCGGCGAGGGCATCCATCAAGCCCTGGGCCGCGAAGGTTATACCGTCGATTGGCTAAAGGACGGCACCAGCGCCTTGCACGCGCTGCTCAGTGAAACCTTTGACCTGGCGGTGCTCGACCTCGGTCTGCCGCGCATGGACGGGCTGGAAGTGCTGCGCCGCTTGCGGGACAGCGGCTCCAACCTGCCGGTGCTGATCCTCACCGCCCGGGATGCGACCGAAGACCGCATTGCCGGGCTGGACGCCGGGGCCGACGATTACCTGGTCAAACCCTTTGATCTGGCGGAACTCAAGGCTCGCCTGCGGGCCTTGTTGCGGCGCAGTGCCGGCCGCGCCCAGGTGCTGATCGAACACGCCGGCATCAGCCTGAACCCCGGCACCCAGCAAGTCAGTTACCTGGGCGAGCCGGTGGCCTTGACGCCCAAGGAATATCAGTTGCTCCACGAATTGCTCTCGCCGCCGGGCCGGGTCATGACCCGCGATCATCTGATGCAGTTGCTGTATGGCTGGAATGAAGAAGCCGAAAGCAACACCCTGGAAGTGCACATCCATCACCTGCGCAAAAAATTCTCCACCGACCTGATCCGCACCATTCGTGGTGTCGGTTACCTGGTGGAGGAGCGCCGATGACGTCGATCCGGCGCCGCACGCTCACGCTGATCATTGGCCTGATGCTGGTAGGGCTAGCGGTGATCAGCCTGTTGAACCTGCACGACAGCAATCACGAAATCGCCGAAGTCTACGATGCCCAACTCGCGCAAAACGCCCGGCTGTTGCAGGGGGTGATGCGCATGCCGATGGCGAGCAAGGAACACGCCGATCTGTATCAGGCCTTCAACAAGGCGCTGGGCGAGGCCGAGCCGAGGGTCGATGGCCATCCCTATGAAACCAAGATGGCTTTTCAGGTCTGGACCCTCAACGGCGAAGTGCTGGTGCACACGGCCAGTGCGCCCTCCTTCAGCGCGCCACCGTCGACACCCGGCTTCAGCGACGTCGTGGACCTCAACAACCGCCATTGGCGTGCGTTCCTGTTGGTAGACAAACAGAACGGTCTGAGAATCTGGGTGGGCGAACGGGACGACGTGCGTTCGGACCTGGTGGACCGGATCGTGCGCCATACCTTGGGGCCCAATGTACTGGGCAGCCTGATTCTGGCGGCGATGATCTGGTTGGCCATCGGCTGGGGCCTCAAGCCGCTGGAAGACATGGCGGCGACCTTGCGCGCGCGGCACAGCGGTTCGCTGGAGCCTCTGCAACTGACGCCGTTGCCCAGTGAACTGGAGCCGATGCAAGCGGCGCTCAACCGCATGCTCGCGCAGATTCAGGAAGTGATGGGCCGCGAGCGGCGCTTCATCGCCGATGCCGCCCACGAAATGCGCACACCGCTGGCCGTGCTGCGTGTGCATGCGCAAAACCTGCTGGAAGCCGGCACGGAACAGGAGCGCCGTGAATCCCTGGAATTCCTGATCGCCGGCGTCGACCGCACCAGCCGCCTGGTCAATCAATTGCTGACCATGGCCCGCCTCGAACCCAAAGCCATCGCACCTGTACAGCAACGCATCGACCTGGCCGCCACCGTGCGCGACAGCCTCGTGCAGCTCACGCCGTGGTTGCTGAGCAAGAACCTTGAGCTGGCCTTCGACGTCACCGATCGCCCCTTTGAAGTGGTGGCCGACGCCGCCGCCATCGACATCGCCTTGAACAACCTGATCAGCAACGCGGCAAACTTTTCCCCGGAGCATGGGGTCATCACGGTGCAACTCAGTCAGGCGGACGGCTTCTATTCGCTGAGCGTCGAGGACCAGGGGCCCGGCATCGACGAGGCGGATCGCGGGCGGTTGTTCGAACGCTTCTACAGCCGTGGCAATGCCCATGGCGCGGGTTTGGGCCTGACCATCGTCAACACCATCGCCACCCGGCTGGGCGGACGCATCACCCTGGCCAATCGCCCGGAAGGCGGCTTGCGCGCCACGCTGTCGATTCCCGACAGCCAACCCCGCGACCCACTACAGCGCACCACCCGCGAGTTGCCGCCGAATGTTTGAGTGATCCCGGCAGAATGCGGTGAGCCAGCTGGCGCCATCGCGAGCTGGCTCACTCCCACAGGAGTCTATGCTGACCACAACACTCGCGAACGACGCAGAACCCATGTAGGAGTGAGCCTGCTCGCGATGGCGGTGGCACATCCAGCCCCCCTCTCACCGCCATTCCACATTGCAGCCGTTTACAGCGGCCTCACTTTTTAACACCCGCCAAATAATGCGCCACCAACGCATTGGCATGGCCATGCCCCATTGCATGCTCATCCTTCAGCAAAGCCACCATTTCCATATGCTTCTTGCCGCTCACCGTCCCGAGCAGCTCCAGCCAATGGTTGATGGGCTGGCCGTACTTTTTCTCGATGGACGGGAAGTACGACGCCGGGCCTTTCACTTTTGTCTCTTCGCTCATGCTGCACGCTCCCTTGTTCGCGACGGAGTGTCGGATGACGCTCCTTGTCTTCATCCCGAATTGAAGACCAGGACAGCTGCGCAGTCCAGCGGGAGCAAGCTCCCTCGCCACAGGGGTTGTGTTGGTTGCTTCGTTGCTTGGCTGATCAGAGTGTTGTGATGGGCTGCCTGGCTATCCCATCAACAACCCCTGCTCCGCCTCGCACAACTCCACCACGTAATCCCACATCACCCGCAATCTCACCGACTTGTGCAATTCCCGCCGCGTGCTGATCCAGTAGCTGCGCTCAATGCTCTCGTCCGGAAACAGCGGCACCAGTTCCGGATCGGCGCTGGCCATGTAGCACGGCAGCACTGCGATCCCCAATCCCGAACGTGCCGCCTGTTGCTGGGCGATGACGCTGGTGCTGTGGAACACCACCTGCGGGTTGCGGCAGAAGCTGTTGAGGAACATCAGTTCCTGGCTGAACAGCAAGTCGTCGACGTAGCCGATCCACGCGTGGCGGCCGAGGTCTTCGCGGCTGTGCAGCGGCGGTGCCTTGTCGAGGTAGGCCTGGCTGGCGTAGAGCGCCAGGCGATAGTCGGTGAGTTTGCGCGTGACCAGCATGTCGGCGGCCGGGCGTTCAAGGTGGATGCTGATTTCGGCTTCGCGGTTGAGGATGCTGACGAAGCGCGGCACCGCCACCAGCTCCACTTCCAGTCCGGGGTAGCGTTCGAACAGGCCGTTCATGCGGCTGGCGAGGAACATGATGCCCAGCCCTTCGGTCACGCCAACGCGAATCTTACCCAGTGGTGCCGTGGACTGGGTGATTTCCTCTTGCGCCAGCAACGCGACGTTTTCCATGGCTTCGGCGTGCTTGAGCAGCGCTTCGCCGGCCGGGGTCATTTCGTAGCCCTGGGCATGCTGGACAAACAGCGCGGTGCCAAGGCTCTTTTCGATGGCCTCGATGTGTCGGGCGACGGTGGCGTGGGTGGTGTTCAAACGGCGGGCGGCGGTGAGCAAGCGCCCGCTGCGTTGCAATTCGAGAAAAAACCGCAGGTCATTCCAGTCGAACATGAGTCGTCCTTGGGGCTACGCTGTTTGAGGCTGTCTGAAAACGCACAGCGGCTGCGCAAAAACTAACATTCTTTTGACGAAAGCTAACAACTAGGATGACCAACAACAAGAACAACAATATGAGGTCAGGGATGCAGACTTCCCTTGATGAATTCGACTACATCGTGGTCGGTGCCGGGCCGGCCGGTTGTTTGCTGGCCAATCGGCTGTCGGGCGACCCGCAACACCGCGTCTTGCTGCTCGAAGCCGGCGGCCGCGATAACTATGCTTGGATTCACATCCCCGTGGGTTACCTGTTCTGCATCGGCAACCCGCGCACCGACTGGTGCTTCAAGACCGAAGCGCAACCCGGCCTGCAAGGTCGCGCCCTGAGTTACCCGCGCGGCAAAGTGCTGGGCGGCTGTTCCTCGATCAACGGCATGATCTACATGCGCGGACAGGCGGGCGACTATGACGGCTGGGCCGCTGACGGCAATCCGGGCTGGCGCTGGAACGACGTGCTGCCGCTGTTCAAGAAAAGCGAAAACCATTTTGCCGGCGACTCGCAATTTCACGGCGCCAGCGGCGACTGGCGGGTCGAGCGTCAGCGGCTGTCGTGGCCGATTCTGGATGCGTTCCGCAGTGCCGCCGAGCAAAGCGGCATTGCCAGCATCGATGACTTCAACCAGGGCGACAACGAAGGCTGCGGCTATTTTCAGGTCAACCAGAAGGCCGGGATTCGCTGGAACGCGGCCAAGGCGTTTCTCAAGCCGATCCGCAATCGCGCCAATCTCACCGTGCTGACCGACGTCGAAGTGGACCGCGTGCTGCTGGAAAACGGCCGGGCTTCGGCGGTCAGTACGCGTTATCAAGGCCAGGCAAAAACCTTCAAGGCGCGCAAGGAAATCGCGCTGTGCGCAGGCTCCGTCGGTTCACCGAGCATTCTGCAACGCTCCGGCATCGGCCCTCGCCCCCTGCTTGAAAAACTGGGGATCGGTGTGGCCCATGAGCTGCCGGGCGTGGGCGGCAATCTGCAGGATCACCTGCAACTGCGGCTGATCTACAAACTGGAAAACGCCCGCACCCTGAACCAGATCGCTGGCAGCGTGTGGGGCAAGATGGGCATGGGCCTGCGTTATCTGTACGACCGCAGCGGCCCGCTGTCGATGGCGCCGAGTCAGCTGGGGGCGTTTGCCCGGTCAGGGCCGGAACAGACCTCGGCCAATCTCGAATACCACGTTCAACCGCTGTCGCTGGAACGCTTCGGCGAACCGCTGCACGCCTTCCCTGCTTTCACGGCGTCGGTTTGCGACCTGAGGCCACAGAGTCGCGGACGGGTGGAGATTCGTTCCGCCGATCCGCAGGACGCGCCGCTGATTCAGCCCAACTATTTAAGCCATCCAGAGGATTTGCGGGTCGCGGCTGATGCCATTCGCCTGACCCGGCGTATCGTCGCCGCCCCGGCCCTGCGAGCGTTCAAACCCGTCGAGTACTTGCCCGGCGATAGCTTGCAGACCGAAGAGGAACTGCACGAAGCCGCCGCACGAATTGGCACGACGATTTTCCATCCGGTGGGCACCTGCCGCATGGGCAATGATGTGCAGGCCGTGGTCGATGCCGAGTTGCGCGTTCACGGGATTCCCGGACTGCGCATCGCTGATGCCTCGATCATGCCGCGCATTACCTCGGGCAATACGTGCTCGCCTACGCTGATGATTGCCGAAAAGGCTGCGCTGATGATCCTCAACCCCAGCACAAGGAGCCTCAACCCGCAGAAGGAACTGCTGAGCAACCCACTGTAGGAGCGAGGCTTGCCCGCGAAGAACGATGACGCGATGTGTCAGGCCTGATGCCTTCGCGAGCAAGCTTCGCTCCTACAAAGATCGACGTACACCCGGCTTTATGGAGCAACCCACTGTAGGAGCGAGGCTTGCCCGCGAAGAACGATGACGCGGTGTGTCAGGTCTGACGCCTTCGCGAGCAAGCTTCGCGCCTACAAAGATCGACGTACACCCGGCTTTATGGAGCAACCCACTGTAGGAGCGAGGCTTGCCCGCGAAGAACGATGACGTGGTGTGTCAGGTCTGACGCCTTCGCGAGCAAGCTTCGCTCCTACAAAGATCGACGTACACCCGGCTTTATGGAGCAACCCACTGTAGGAGCGAGGCTTGCCCGCGAAGAACGAA
>NZ_VIUJ01000025.1:0-15026 GCF_007993905.1 Pseudomonas sp. SJZ077 | reverse complement strand
TATGACGCGGTGAGTCAGGTCTGACGCCTTCGCGAGCAAGCTTCGCGCCTACAAAGATCGACGTACACCCGGCTTTATGGATAAACGCGGCGCCCGCCCACAAGGCTGGCGCCGACAGTGGAACAACAAAAACAATCACTGTGAGGGATACCGATATGTCAGAACATGTTCAGCCCCTGGATGCCACGCTCAGCGTCGACACCAGCCCCGACACCCGCAAAGTCATCTTCGCGTCGTCACTCGGGACGGTGTTCGAGTGGTACGACTTTTTCCTCTACGGCGCCCTCGCGGCGGTGATCAGCAAGCAGTTTTTCGCCGGGGTCAACGACACCACGGCGTTTATCTTTGCGCTGATGGCCTTCGCCGCCGGTTTCATCGTGCGGCCCTTCGGCGCGTTGGTGTTCGGACGGCTGGGGGACATGATCGGGCGTAAATACACGTTCCTCGCGACCATCGTCCTCATGGGCCTGGCGACCTTCTGTGTCGGGCTGTTGCCGACTTATGCGAGCATCGGCATCGCCGCGCCGATCATCCTCGTGGTGTTGCGCATGCTTCAGGGCCTGGCCCTGGGCGGTGAGTACGGCGGCGCTGCCACTTACGTCGCCGAACACGCGCCGATGGGCAAGCGCGGTTTCCACACCAGCTGGATTCAGTCCACCGCCACCCTCGGCCTGTTGCTGTCGCTGCTGGTGGTGCTTGGCTGCCGTTATTTCACCGGCGACCAGTTTGAAGTCTGGGGCTGGCGCATTCCGTTTCTGTTTTCCATCGTGCTGTTGGGCATCTCGACCTGGATTCGCTTGAGCCTGCACGAGTCGCCGGCCTTCGTGAAAATGAAAGAGGAAGGCAAACTCTGCAAGTCGCCGCTGCGCGATTCCTTCGGTAAATGGGAAAACCTCAAAGTCGTACTGATCGCCCTGTTCAGCATCAACGCCGGGCAAGCTGTGACCTTCTACGCCGCACAGTTCTATGTGCTGTTTTTCCTCACGCAGTTCCTGAAGATGGACCCGGCGTTGGCCAACAGTCTGCTGATTGTCAGCGTGATCATCGGCGCGCCGTTCTTCATCTTTTTTGGCTGGCTGTCGGACAAGGTCGGGCGCAAACCGGTGCTGATGATCGGTCTGTTGCTGGCGACTGCGTTGTACTTCCCGATCTTCAAGTCCATCGCCCACTACGCCAACCCGGCCATCGACCAGGCCAGCCGTCAGGCACCGATTACCGTACTGGCCGACCCGGCCACCTGCACCTTCCAGTTCGACCCGGTGGGCAAGGCGAAATTTGACAGCCCGTGCGACAAGGTCAAAACCTTCCTGGTGAAGCAGGGCCTGCCCTACACGAGCGAAGCCGCACCGGCCGGCAGCGACGTGCAGGTCAGCGTCGGTGACGTGAAACTGGATGGCTTCGACGAAGCGGCCCTGCGCGGTGCGGTGACCTTGGCGGGGTATCCGTCACAAGCCGATACGCAACAGGTCAACAAGCCCATGATCGTGGGACTGATGGTGGTGCTGATCATCATTTCCGCCATGTGTTACGGCCCGTTGGCAGCGCTGATGGTCGAACTGTTCCCGACCCGTATCCGCTACACCTCGATGTCCCTGCCGTACCACATTGGTAATGGCTGGTTTGGCGGTTTCCTGCCGACCGTGTCGTTTGCCTTGGTGGTGTATACCGGGGACATCTTCTACGGGCTGTGGTACCCGGTGGTGATTACCGCGGTGAGCCTGGTGGTGGGGATGATCTGTCTGCGTGAGACCAAAAACGTGGATCTGGATACTAACTGAGTCCACCACAATCCCCTGTGGCGAGGGAGCTTGCTCCCGCTGGCCTGCGTAGCAGGCCCAAACCAGCCGCCTCGGTGTGTCAGAACAATCGAGTCGGCTGGATTGGGGTGGCTTCGCCACCCAGCGGGAGCAAGCTCTCTCGCCACAGGTTAAGCTCAACGATCTCTACAGCCCCGACACTCACCAGACCGAGGCCCCATGATCATTTCATCCGCATCCGACTACCGCGAGGCAGCACGTCGCAAACTCCCGCGTTTTCTGTTCGATTACATCGATGGCGGGGCGTATGCCGAGCATACGCTACGGGCCAACAGCGCCGACCTGGCGGGCATCAGCCTGCGTCAGCGGATTCTGAAAAACGTCGAAACCCTGAGCCTGGAAACCACCCTCTTCGATCAGCCCCTATCAATGCCCGTCATATTGGCGCCGGTCGGCCTGACGGGCATGTTCGCCCGCCGGGGTGAGGTGCAGGCGGTCAGAGCGGCGGAGAAAAAAGGTATTCCGCTGTGCCTTTCAACCGTATCGGTGTGTTCGATTGAGGAAGTCGTGGCGCAGAGCCAGCAAGCCATCTGGTTTCAGCTGTACGTGCTCAAAGACCGGGGCTTCATGAAAAACGCCCTGGAGCGAGCGAAGGCCGCCGGGGTGAAAAACCTGGTGTTTACTGTCGACATGCCGACCCCGGGCGCCCGCTACCGGGATGCGCATTCGGGCATGTCCGGGCCTTTTGCGTCATCGCGACGCATGCTTCAGGCCATGACACGCCCCGACTGGGCGTTCAACGTCGGGGTCATGGGCCGCCCGCACGACCTGGGCAACATCTCGAAGTACCTGGGCAAAGCCGTCACGCTTGAAGACTACATGGGCTGGCTGGCCAATAACTTCGACCCGTCGATCAGCTGGAGTGATCTGGAGTGGATTCGTGATTTCTGGAAAGGCCCGATGATCATCAAAGGCATCCTCGATCCGCAGGACGCCAGGGACGCGGTGAGCTTTGGCGCAGACGGCATCGTGGTGTCGAACCATGGGGGGCGACAGCTCGACGGCGTCCTTTCTACCGCCCAGGCATTGCCGCCGATCATGCAAGCGGTAGGCAATGACCTGACGGTGCTGGTCGACTCGGGTATTCGCTCGGGGCTCGATGTGGTGCGGATGCTGGCCATGGGCGCCAAAGGTGTATTGCTGGGGCGATCCATGGCTTATGCGCTGGCGGCCGATGGTCAACGCGGGGTGGAAAACATGCTGGATATTTTCGCCAAGGAAATGCGCGTGGCCATGACCCTGACCGGGGTCACTTCGATTGGGCAGATTGATGAATCGACGTTGGTGGGGGGCTGTTCGCTGAAATGAAAACGCTTGGTTAATGTGGGCATTTGCTCACCTGATCACCTCTTCAGCCAATGAAAAACCTGTGGCGAGGGAGCTTGCTCCCGCTTGAGTGCGCAGCACTCACAAAAATCGGTAGCGTTGCCCTGTTTTTGGGGCCGCTACGCAGCCCAGCGGGAGCAAGCTCCCTCGCCGCAAAAGCAGGTAGGCCTGAAAAATCGCGCGTGAGTGAGCAGCATTGCCGTCAATGCCGAACCTCACTCAACGTCTTTGAGCACCTCAAACGTAACCTGATCGGGATAGAACGCCACATACCCGCGAATCTGATCGACCGACACTTTGGGGTCTTCATAGCGCCACACCGCGTTGGCGCCCTCATGCCCCGGGATTTGCAGGCTGTAATACGTGGCGTCGCCCTTGTACGGGCAATAGGTCGTGTGGTCGGTGCGGGCGAAATACTTTTCGTCGATGTCCTCCCAGGGCACGTAGTACACCGGAGGATAATTGGCCTCCAGCAGCACCCGTGCGCGCGAGGAAGCGGCCACTTGAATACCGTGAAATTTCACCAACAGGCAGCCCGGCTGCTCGGCGATGGTGATGACAGGACTGGGACCGGTGCTTTTCATGGAATACGTGCCTCATGAAGGTGATGGACCTGTGGGAGCGTGCGGTACGGTGATCCGGCTTGCCCGCGATGGGTCGCGCAGCGGCCCCGAAACCTGAGACTGCGAATGTCAGGTATAACCCAAATTTCGTCAGCACGACGGCCCCGCAGCCGAACGGGCCGTTTTGACGGGCGCAAACAAACGCAACAGCTTTGCTGTACATCCATACAGATAATGATTGATCCCTTGCTCATCACCCGCCATTCTGTGCGCCTCTTGCACACTTGATGAACGATGGTGGTTATGCAGCTGTACCTCTGTGAAAAACCTTCCCAGGCCAAAGACATCGCGGCAGTGCTCGGCGCCAAGCGTCGGGGCGACGGTTGCTGGCTGGGAACGGACGTCACGGTGACCTGGTGCATCGGCCATCTGCTGGAAACCGCGCCGCCGGACGCCTACGACGCGCGCTACAAGCGTTGGGTGCTGGCGGATCTGCCGATCATTCCGGAAAAATGGAAGATGACGGTCAAACCGCGCACGGCCAGCCAGTACAAGGCCGTCAAACGCCTGCTCGGCGAGGCGGATGAACTGGTGATTGCCACTGACGCCGACCGTGAGGGCGAGATGATTGCCCGGGAACTGGTCGAGCATTGCCGCTATCGCGGGCCGATCCGGCGCCTGTGGCTGTCGGCGCTGGACGATGCGTCGATACGCAAGGCGCTGGCGGCGCTCAAACCGGGAGCCGAAACTTTCAGCCTTTATCATTCGGCGCTGGGACGTTCCCGGGCCGACTGGTTGATCGGGATGAACATGAGCCGCTTGTTCACGTTGCTGGGCCGTCAGTCCGGTTATCAGGGCGTGTTGCCGGTGGGCCGGGTGCAGACACCGACCTTGCGGCTGGTGGTGGATCGTGACCGCAGCATTGCCGATTTCGTACCGGTGGCCTATTGGGCCATCGACGTGCAGCTGTTGCATGACGGCACGGCGTTCACCGCCCAGTGGCGCGCGGCATCCGACGTCTGTGACGATCAGGATCGTTGCCTGAATCAGGCGCTGGCCCAGCAAGCGGCTGCGGCCATCAGCAGCGCGGCGAGTGCCCGGGTGATCAAGTTGCGCACCGAGCGAATGCGTGAAGTCGCGCCGTTGCCGTTCGACCTGGGCACGTTGCAGGAAGTCTGTTCGAAGAAGCTCGGGCTCGGCGCCCAGGAAACCCTCGACATAGCTCAGGCGCTCTACGAAACCCACAAAGTCATCACCTACCCGCGCAGCGATTGCGGTTTCCTGCCGCTGAGCCAGCACAGTGAAGCCCCGGGCATTCTCGCCGCGCTCCGGCAGGCCGATCCGTCCCTGAACGCCTTGAACGATCACCTGGAGCCACAGCGCCGTTCACGGGCCTGGAACGACGCCAAGGTCACGGCTCACCACGGCATCATCCCGACGGCGGCGGCCAAACATCTCGATCGACTGGTGGGCAAGCAACGGGCGGTCTACACCCTGATCCGCGCGCGCTATCTGGCGCAGTTCCTACCCAACCATGAATACGACCGCACCCAGGCCGACTTCGACTGCGCCGGTGAAGCCTTGCGCGCCGTCGGCAAGCAGATCGTCGAGCCCGGCTGGAAACGCGCCCTGCCCGAGGCGCTCGCCCCGGCCAAGGGTCGCGAGGCACCTGCACCGCAAACACTCCCGGCATTGGCCGAAGGGCGTGACTGCGCGGTGGCCGACGTGAAGCTCAAGGACCTCTGGACGCAACCGCCCAAGCCATTCACCGAAGGCGACCTGATCAAAGCGATGAAGAACGTCGCCAAACTGGTGGAAGACCCGCTGCTCAAACAGAAGCTCAAGGACACCACCGGCATTGGCACCGAGGCGACACGCGCCTCGATCATCCAGGGCCTGCTCGACCGTGGTTACCTGATCAAGAACGGCAAGGCCCTGGCCGCGACCCCGGCGGCCTTCAGCCTGATCGATGCGGTGCCGCGCGCCATCGCCGACCCCGGCACCACGGCCATCTGGGAACAGGCGCTGGACATGGTGCAAAGCGGCGAGATGAGCCTGGAAGAATTCGTCACCAAACAGGCCGCGTGGATGAGCAAACAGGTCGCCCGTTGCGCCGGCCTGAGCCTGACCATCAGCGGACCGGCGAGCCCGGCCGGTCGTGGCGCCACCCCGTGGAAAAACAAACGAAAGCCCGCCAAGCGCAAGCCGTCGACAGGCGCCAAACGCGCGGCGAAACCGGCCAGTAAAGCTTGAGGGCACTTCGAACGGACCGTAATGGTCTAGTGTTCTTCAAGCCCGGCGATGGCCCCATTTTCTGAAACGGCATCGCAGCCTCGTTTCAATCGACAGCTGCTACAGGAATCTTGTTTATGATTATCGTGCACCACCTCAACAACTCCCGCTCCCAGCGAATTCTCTGGTTGCTGGAAGAACTGGCCATTCCTTATGAGCTGAAACGCTATCAGCGCGACCCGAAAACCAATCTGGCACCGCCGGAATTGAAAGCGATCAACGCCCTGGGCAAATCGCCGGTCATCGAAGATGGCGCGCAGAAATTGATCGAGTCCTCTGCGATCATCGATTACCTGATCCGTCGTCATGGCCAGGGGCGCCTGCAACCCGATCCGTCTACCCCCGCCTATGACGAATACGTCCAGTGGCTGCACTTCGCCGAAGGCTCGGCCATGCTGCCGCTGATGTTGAACCTGTACGTCGGGCGTCTGGGTGAAGCCGGTGCGCCACTGCATCCGCGCATCAACTCCGAAGTGGCCAACTACCTTGGCTACCTCGACACGGCCTTGAGCCAGTCCGATTATTTGCTGGGTGACGAATTCAGCGCCGCCGATATCCAGATGAGCTTTATCGGCGAGATTGCCCGCGCCCAAGGCAAGCTGGGCAACTACCCTCATGTAGCGGCCTGGGTTGGTCGCTTCCAGGCACGTCCTGCTTACGCCGCGGCGTTGAAGACGGGTGGGACATACGACTTCGCTCCGCACTGAGTGATCCCGAAAGAGCCACGGACGGCCCTTCGATCTGGAGAAAACCCAGCATGCCCTCGATAGAACTGCATGCCGCACACCGCGACGAACTGGAAACGATTGAAAACCTGATGCAGTTCTACATGCATGACTTCAGCGAGTTTCTACCGCTGAAACTCGGCGAGCACGGTTTTTTCGACATCCGATCCAACCAAGATTACTGGCGCAAGCCTGGGACCCAGCCATTTCTGATCAAGGTGGACGGTGAACTCGCCGGTTTCGTGACCGTGGACGACGACACGCATATCGACGGCGCCGAGCACAACATCGGCTACTTGTTTGTCAGTCGGCGCTTTCGTGGCCAAGGTGTCGCGAAGTTTGTCGTGTCCACCCTCTTGAGCCGGATCCCCGGTCAATGGCAGATTTTCCACATCGACGCGAACGTGCCTGCACGGCGCTTCTGGGCCAAGGTGATGCCCGAGTTCGCAGGCGATGAATTCACCCTGCATCAACGGTCGGTAGACGGTTATCCCTGCACCTTCTATCGCTTCCAACATCTGCTGCCATCGTCCTGACCCGGGCGTTGCGTCGCTGCTTTTTAATTCCAAAGCGCTTTGTCCGACAATATGTAGTGACTAAAAATAATCACTACATAACGGTTGACGCCTCCGATTTGCCCTTGCATGATGCAGACATCTCCCCGATCGGGAGTACAGCAACATGTTTGAGCAAGCTCGTCTGACCGCCGAGCTGTTTTTCCCGGATACACGCTGCCCACAAGGCAGATTGAAGAAGCTGACCTGGCCCGAACGTCCAGTACAAGGACGAGAAGCGCTGGCGATCAATCCTCATGAAGCTTGTGGCCGACCCTAAAAAGTCGGCGGTGGCCTCCAGGTTTTCGCTGCTTCTCTTCGTTGTGACGCTATTGCGTAGCAGTTATTCAACACGACTACATGCAACAGACGCGAGACCCCGTCGAATTGACGGCTGACCGCTGACGTCCTGGTTTCGGTGCCAGGGATCAACTAACCGATGGGCTACCTGTATTAGCGAATCAACTTTGAAAGATCACCAAATGGTCAAGGGGCATATTATGAATCTGAACAATCAACCTACTATCGATGAACTGGCTCGTATCTTCGCTGCGCAAAAAGACAGCCACGACAGCCACATTCTGTGGATCAGCAAATCGGGCCAGGTTCATATCGATTGCCTGTCGCCACACGCCCATGAAGCGGAGTTCGACCAGAACAACCAGAACCTGCTGGCACGACTGAAGATGTACCGTCGCGGCCAAGGCTATGTCGGCAAGAAAGCCGCGGCCGACAAGGACTTCATCGGTAATGTTCTGCAAACGCTGAAACAGGCGTGGGCCTCGATGCAGAACCAGAACGAAGTTCGGGTGATTGACCGGTTCTACTGATATCCCCCCCGCTGCTCCTCAATAAATAAGGCCCCGCTCGTATGATCGAGCGGGGCCTTTTTTTGTTTGTCTCGTGCGCAGTAAATACAGCTATCGTTAAGCGTATTCGCTGCTGTGCCCATGGAGACTTGCGATGAAAAATGCCCTGACAACCCTGCTGTTACTGACAATGGCAAATGTTGCCCACGCAGACAGCATCCCCAACCTTCCTTCATTTGATGTGATTTGCCCCGGCAATATTGCCGTCCATGCAGATCAGGAAGGTCCGGTAACAATCAATGACAAAGATGCCGTTACCAAAGCCATCAACGAGCGCAGTTTTGAAGCCAAGGGTTCGGGCGTCACGATCTTGATCATTCTCGCCGATGACGACTCGGTGACCGTGAGCTCCACGGGCAAAGCCCCCAATGGCATCTGCCAATCACTGGACGACTGACTCCGTCGCCACCGCGCCCAACACCAGATTCATGAACGCCACCGACGCCGCGCTGTGATAGTTGTTCTTGCGTCGAAGCAGCGCCGCCCCGCGTGTAGGCGCGTCCCCCAGCAACGGAATTTTGCGCAGTGCCCGGTCCTGGGTGGCAATCGGTTCGGGAAGAATGGTGGCGATAGCCGTGTGCCGAATCACCTCCAGCAAGGTGCTCACCGAATTCACCTCAATCACCACCTTCGGCGTGATCTGCTCCTGCGCAAAATAGTCATCGATGCGGGTGCGGGTGACGAAGTCCGGGGCCAGCAGCGCAAAATCCAACTGCGCCACCTCTTCAGCGGACAACGCGGCTCGCCGTTCATATTGCGGGTGATCCCGTCCCACCATCACCCCCAGGGTTTCGGTAAACGCCGGGATCGATTCGATGTCGGCGTTTCTCACCTGAGTAAACGCGATGGCGATGTCCAGCGAGTCATCCACCAGCCCCGCCTCGATGTCGTCCATCGACAACTCGAAAATCTGCAGATGGATGTTCGGATACCGCGCCACGTAATCGCGCACCAACGGCCCCACCAGATACGCCATGAACGTTGGCGTCATCGCCAGGCGCAAGGTGCCGCGCGATAAATCCTTCACGTCATGCAGCGCCCGTTTGCCGGCTTCCAGTTCCACTAATACCCGACGTGCACACTCGATGTAGGCCTGGCCCGCATCGGTCGGCTTGACCGTGCGCGACGTTCGGTCGAACAGGCTCACGCCCAGGGTTTCTTCAAGCTGGCGGATTTGCTGGGACAGGGTCGGTTGTGAAACGTGCAGCGCCTCGGCGGCGCGGGTGAAGCCGCCGTGGTCGGCAACCGCCAGCAGGTAACGCAGATGTCGCAGCAGCATGGGGCTCACCATCTATAGGCAGTACTTATGCAACGCATTGTATATCGGTCTTGGACGCTATGGATCAATCGGCAGAAGATTGCTTCACACCCAAGCAACACAACCCCGATAGGAGAAACACCATGCAACAGTCCCACGCTTACAACGACACCAGTCTCGAGCTGACCGCCAAAATCCTCGACGCCAAAGCGCGCAAAAACCTGTCCTTCGCAGACATGGCCGAGGGCACCGGCCTGAGCCTGGCCTACGTCACCGCCGCCCTGCTCGGCCAGCACCCGCTGCCAGAAAAAGCCGCCAAAGTGGTTGGCGAAAAACTGGACTTGGACGCCGACGCTGTGGCCCGCCTGCAAATCATCCCGCTGCGAGGCAGCCTCTCAGGCGTTCCAACCGACCCGACCATCTACCGTTTCCACGAAATGATCCAGATCTACGGCACCACGTTGAAAGCCCTGGTTCACGAACAATTCGGCGACGGCATCATCAGCGCGATCAACTTCAAGCTGGACATGAAGAAAGTCGAAGACCCGGAAGGCGGCCACCGCGCAGTCATCACTCTCGACGGCAAGTTCCTGCCCCTGCGTCCTTTCTAAGTTGAACCGGCCCGCACTCCGGTGCGGGCCAGACCCAACACCCCAAACACTTTGTCAGCCACCACACTCGTCTGGAGGATGCCCCATGAAAAAAATGCTGCTGGTTCTTTCGTTGATCGCGGGCGTATCGGCCCAGGTTCAAGCCCAGGACGCAGTCGTTGCCTATCAATACGGCATGCGCCTGGACATCGCCCACGTCGTGGCAATCACCCCGACCGCCGATGTCTGCGGCGTGGTCCCGGTGGAAATGACGTACCAGGATTCCAAAGGCACCACTCACATTCTGCAATTCAGCGAATTCGGAACCGGTTGCTCGAGCTGAGTAGCCCCTGTTCATCACTTATGAGGACGTCACCATGAAAGCGCTCATCGAAGGTTTTTTGAAGTTCCAGAACGAAGCGTTCCCGCAACGCACCGACCTGTTCAAACACCTGGCCACCACCCAGCATCCCGGCACGTTATTCATCACCTGTTCCGACAGCCGCGTGGTCCCCGAACTGCTGACCCAGCAAGAACCCGGAGAACTGTTTGTGATCCGCAACGCCGGCAATATCGTGCCCTCCTACAGCCCGCACCCGGGTGGTGTCTCGGCCACGGTCGAATATGCAGTCGCAGTGCTCGGCGTGACCGACATTGTCATCTGCGGCCACTCGGATTGCGGCGCCATGACCGCCATCGCCAAGTGCACATGCATGGATCACCTGCCCGCCGTCAGTGGCTGGTTGCAACACGCTGAATCCGCCAAGGTCATCAACGAATCCCGCCCTCACGCCGATGACGCGGCGAAGGTGAGTTCGATGGTCCGGGAGAACGTCATCGCGCAACTGGCCAACATCCAGACGCATCCGAGCGTGCGCCTGGCCCAGGAAAAAGGTCAGTTGAACCTGCATGGCTGGGTCTACGACATCGAGACCGGTTCGATCGATGCCCTGGAGGCCGGCAGTCGCCGCTTTGTGTCACTGGCCGAACACCCGACCACGTGCGCCGTGTATGGCAAAGCCGTCGAAGCTGCTTGATGGGATGGGTGGCAGAACCTGGAAGGTCGAGCGCGACGAATGCGCTCGACTAAAGCGGCTCCCTGGATGTACGAGGCAAATGAAGGGCGTGCCAGATCAAGGCACTTGCGGCGTTTCATACCACTGGCGAGACGGTGTTGGAAAACGCATTTTCTGCCGGATATCCGCCGCATTTGCAGCACTGGTCAGTTGTTCCAGCAGCACGAAGGCGACTTCCGTTGCCGTGCCGGGGCCGCTTGACGTGATGATGCGGCCATCCACCACCACAGGCCAGTCGACGAAACGGGCGCCGGTTTCAACCAGCTGGTTTTTGCGCTTGCCACCGACCTGGTGATAGGTCGTGGCATCTTTGTCTTTCAGCACCCCGGCAACGCCCAGGCACACCGACGACACGCAGACACTGGCGACGGTTTTACCGGCCGCGACAAAGTGCCGGATGACCGCCAGAAACGGCTCACTCAAGGCCTCTTCGTAGAAGCCCGAGGGTTCGAAACCACCGGGCAATGCCAAAGCGTCGAAGCTGTCGAGATCCACCTCGCTCAATAAATGAGCCGGATTGAACGATAACCCGAAGGTCGTCACGATATTCCGTCGGAGGCCGGCGTTGATCAATTCCACGGGTTGGTCGCCAAGCAGATTGGCCCAACCGAGCACATCGGTGAACGCCGCCATTTCCAGTGGCTCGACACCGTTGGCCAACAACATGAGGACACGTTTCATCGGGTACACCTCTCTGGGGAACGGCCAATCATCCGCCTTTGCTTCCAGCGAGAGAACACCCAAAAAACGCAATCCATTGTTGTTTGAGCTGAAATGCCCACACCAAGGCGCTCCCGGTTCACGGGAGCGCTGCACTCACAAGGTCGTCCTGATCAGTGATCGTCTTTTGCTGACGATGATGGCCGACGCTCGGCGGTTTCTTCGGCGTTGGGGGGAACTGGATTACTGCCTGGCGTGAACACGTGGGTCCGCAAATCCCTGGCATCGATTTCGACGACGCCCGGCACCGAACGGGCCAGAGCAACAGCCTGCTCACACTGTTTATGGGTGTTGACCCGACCGCTCAACGCCACCGTACCCGCAAGGGTTTTGACATGGATCTGCAGGCCGAGGCTGGGTTCTGCCAACGCCAGGGCCGACTTCACCCGGCCGGTGATCCATGTGTCGTGCACGACCGTTTCCAGATCGTGGGAGTAATGCCGAAAAGAATGAAGTTTCATGACGCAGCCCTCACTCAAGACACAGACGCAAACACACCTTAATTATAGTGCGATCGTTGCCTGTGCCAGGAATGTCAGCGTTTTACCGACAGATCGGTCTGGGTCATGCGACTGCGAATGGTGAACACCCCGTCTCCCGAAAGAATCGCACTGCGGGCAAACAGCCGACCGCTCTCCCAGTTCGAAAGCCCCAGTTCCGGCTTGTTCAGCGCATATTGGCCGTCGACCCAGCGGGTAATTCCGTTGCCCACAAACGGCGCGTTGACCGCGTTGTAGAAACGCTCATGCGCGGCCCCGTCTTCGCTGATCAGCGACACGGTGAACTGCGGGCTGTAGCGATTGAACAAGGCGATGGCGCTGTCCAGGTCATCGACGATCTTCAGGCTGACTTCCGGAGTTTCTTCCCATTCCCACTCGCGGCCCAACTGCTCCTCGGGCAACGGTTCGGCCAGTGCCTCGGTCTGGTAGCCTTCGGCGCGATACACCTCAACGCTGCCGGTTTGCCATTCATTCGGCAACCACGACTCGCTGCCTTCAACGATGTGCAGCTTGCAACCCTGGCCCCGGGCGGTGCCCGCCTGCTGGAGGGCGTCGAGAAACAACGGCACCAGCTCAGCGGCGCGGTCGCGCTGGATCAGGCAGACGTTCAAGGTGTTGCAGACTTTGCGGTCCAGTGAATTGCGTACCACGGCGGCAAAGCGCTGGGCATCGGCGTCTTTGTCAGCGATCAGCCAGGCGCCACCAGTGCCGTGCAGACTGACAGCGGTGCCGGCCTGTTGGGCGATGCTGCCCAGTTGGCTGACCGCCCGCCCCGAACCCCGGGCCACGGCCAGCGACAAACGACGGTCGGCGAACATCGCCCAACCGGCGGCGTGATTGACGCTTTCCACCAACGACACCGCGCCGTTCGGCAAACCGGCGTCGCTGAGTGCCGGGTTCAATGCGTGAGTGACGATGGCCTGAGCGGTGCCCAACGCATCGCTGCCAATGCGCAGCACGGCGGTGTTGCCGGTGCGCAACACACCGGCGGCGTCGGCGAACACATTCGGCCGGCCTTCGAACACAAACGCGACGATGCCCAGCGGCGAAACCACTTGCTCGACCTTCCAGCCGTCGTGCTCGACGCAACTGATGACCTTGCCGCGAGTCGCCGACGCATCGCGCCAGGCCCGCAGGCCGGCGATCATGTCGCGGCGCATGCGTTCATCGGCGAGCAGTCGCGTGGTAGAACGCCCGCGGGCCTTGGCGCGCTCGATGTCGGCCAGGTTGGCGGCTTCGATCAAGGCCCAGCACTCGGGGGTTTCCAGGCGTTGGGCAAACAGATCGAAGAACGCACTGATCGCCTGATCCGGGACGCTGGACAGCGCACTGAACGCCGCTTCGGCGCGCTCGATGGCGACGGCGGCCGCTTGCTGGTCAACCACCGGGATCAGCAACAACTCGCCACTGACCTGCTCGACCAGCAAATGGTCCCCGGGCTGAAAGCGCGCGGCCAGTTCGGGGCTGACGACAGTGACACGATTACCGGCAAAAGGGATCGGCGTGCCAGCGACTAGACGTTCGAGCGCAAGAGACATGAAGCGGTTTCACCATGCTGTGGGCGGCTGGAAAATGTATAGGAAAATCCAGGGAGCGTCATTAATCGCTCAGGCCCGAATGCCTCAGAACACCGACCAGCCAATCCGCTGGCTCAACAATTCCAGCGCCGCCATGCCGGCCAGTGAGTTGCCGGCGGCATTCAGTTCCGGTGACCAGACGCACACCGTGAACTGCCCCGGCACCACCGCGACGATTCCCCCGCCCACACCGCTTTTGCCCGGCAAGCCGACGCGGTAGGCGAAGTTGCCGGCTTCGTCGTACAGTCCGCTGGTGGCCATGATCGAGTTGACCTGCTGGGTCTGGCGCGCGGTAAGGATCTGTTCGCCGCTGTGTTTGCAGAACCCGTCGTTGGCCAGGAAGCAGAACGCCCGGGCCAGGTCCACGCAATTCATGCGCACCGCGCAATGGCTGAAGTAGCTGCGCAACACGGCCTCGACGTCGTTGTGAAAATTGCCGAACGACTGCATCAGGTAGGCCATGGCCGCGTTGCGCGCGCGGTGCTGGTATTCGGATTCGGCGACCTTGCCGTCCACCATCACCTGCGGATTGCCGGACAAGCGACGGACGAAGTCGCGCATCGACAACGCTGGCGCGGCAAAACGTGACTGGTTGATGTCGCAGATCACCAGTGCACCGGCATTGATAAAGGGATTGCGCGGGCGGCCGCGCTCGAATTCCAGCTGCACCAGCGAGTTGAACGGCTGCCCGGAAGGCTCGTGACCGAGGCGTTCCCAGATCGCCTCGCCGGAGTGATCGATGGCCTGCACCAGGCTGAACACCTTGGAAATACTCTGCACCGAAAACGGTGTATCGGCATCGCCCGCGCAATACAGCTCGCCATCGTTGCCATACACGGCAATGCCCAACTGATTGGCCGGCACCGTGCCGAGGGCGGGAATGTAGTCAGCCACCTTGCCCTGACCGATCAGCGGCCGGACGGCGTCAAGGATCTCGTTCAACAGCGCTTGCATGCCGGGTTCCGAAGTCTCGCCCCGTGGGATTGCGGGGACACGGAGGCTAGACGCTGTTGGTGAGCGCCGGATCACAGATGACCCGACCACAATCTCAACTTCACCCGTCCCCCTGTGGGAGATTCTATGTTTGGGGGGAACACCCAAACATAGAATTTGGCTTGTATTCGGTTTGGTTTTTCATCAGGGCAAACATCACTCTGGC